>NZ_RZPQ01000564.1:0-3932 GCF_003999135.1 Mesorhizobium sp. M7A.F.Ca.CA.004.06.1.1
TTGCTACTCGGCCAGCAATTCCCTCAGCGCCATGCGCTTGTAGGCCGCGACCAGCCTGTCGCCCTCTTGGCGCTCAACCGAGATCGCCAGCCGCATGGCGGCTTCGCCCATCTGCCAGATGAGGAACGCCGTCGTTTCCAACGCCACCGGATCGGCTGCCGGCCGCAGCCGTTTCAGCACCGCGGTTAGAAACTCGGCATTGGCCCGGCTGTCGGCGAGTTCGAGCTGGCGCAGCGCCTTGTCGGCTTGCGTGCCCGACCAGATGTCGCGCATCACCGGTTCGGCCAGGAACAGCCGGTAATAGATGTCGACCAACTCTGAAAACGCGGACTGCAGGCCTTCGGCGTCCCTGACACCAGCCAGTGCTGCCGAAATGCAGGACTGGCTTTCGGCGGTGTAGCGCTCGGCCAGCGCCCAGATGATCGCCCGCTTGTCCGGAAAGAACTGGTAGAGCGACCCGATCGACACCCCGGCCCGTTCCGCCACCTCTCCCATGCGCATGGCGTCGCTGCCTTGCTCGGCGATCAGCGCTGAGGCGGCAGTCAGCATGCGCTCGACCCGCTCGCGGCTGCGCTGCTGGCTGGGCGCCCGGCGCGGCGAAGCAATCTGCTCCCGCGGGGAAACCGGCGCGGCCGTGTCTTCCATGACTGACTCCAATGCCAGCAAAATCGCTTGACTCGCAAAATACGAGGGTTTATCACATTTTGCAAACGTGAGTATTATTCATATTTTAAACAGAGGAAACGGTTATGACTGACCCGACAACCAAACCAATTCTGATCCTCGGCGGCACCGGCAAGACCGGCCGCCGTCTCGCCGAGCGGCTGACGGCGCACGACCTGCCGGTGCGGATCGGCTCGCGCTCCGGTACACCGCGCTTCGACTGGGAAGTCCCAGCGACCTGGGGACCGGCAATGCAAGGCGTCAGCGCCCTCTACATCAGCTACTATCCCGACATCGCCGTGCCGGGCGCCGCTGAAACCGTCGACGCCTTCGCCAGGCTCGCGGTGCAAAACGGTGTCACCCGACTGGTGCTGCTGTCGGGGCGCGGCGAAACGGAAGCCCAGCGCGCCGAAGAGATGCTGAAGGCCTCGGGCGCCGACTGGACCATCCTGCGCTGCGCTTGGTTCTCGCAGAACTTCAGCGAAGGCTTCTTCACCGGGTCCCTGGCTGAAGGCGAAGTGGCGTTGCCGATCGGCAATGTCGGCGAGCCCTTTGTCGATGCCGACGACATCGCCGACGCCGCCTTTGCCGTGCTGACGGAGCCAGGCCATGTCGGCCAGCTCTATGAGTTGACCGGGCCGCGGCTGCTGAGCTTCGCAGACGCGGTCGCCGAGATTGCCAAGGCGGCCGGACGCGACATCCGCTTTGTCAGGATCTCGCATGACGAATTCACTGCCGCAGTGGCCGCGCATGAGCTGCCGCCCGAATTCGGCTGGCTGCTCAATGAGCTGTTCACCCAGGTGCTCGACGGCCGCAACGAGTCGCTCACCGACGGCGTCCAGCGCGTGCTTGGTCGCCAGCCAAGAGACTTCTCCGCCTACGCAACGCAAACCGCCGCAACCGGCATCTGGAGCAACTGACATGATCGCGAAGCTTCTCCCCACCCTCATCTTCATCGCCGCAATCGGCTCAGGCGTCGTCGGTGGCGTCTTCTTTGCTTTCTCCAGCTTCGTCATGCCGGGTCTCGCCCGCATGCCCGCTGCCGGCGGTATCGCCGCGATGAATTCGATCAATGTCACCGCGGTGACGCCGCTGTTCATGACCGCCCTGTTCGGCACGGCGCTTGTCTGCGTCCTTGTCGCCATCGGCGCGGTGATGGGCTGGAGCCAGTCGGGTTCGCTCTGGCTGCTTGCCGGCAGCCTGCTGTATCTCATCGGCATCGTGGTGGTGACGATGATCTTCAACGTCCCGCTGAACGATGCGCTCGCCGCCGTCGATCCGGCCAGCAGCAATGGCGCAAGCCTGTGGTCGCGCTACCTCAATGAATGGGTGATGTGGAACCATGTCCGCACCATCAGCGGCATAGCCGCGCTGGCATCCTTCTGGTTCGCCACGCGTTGACGACGATGGATGGAGCGACCGATGAAGGATCAATACGCAAATATGGCCTTCGGCATGGCCATCGGAGTTGGTGTCGGTGCCGCGATCGGCACCGCTCTGGATGATCTGCCGATGGGCGTTGCCGTGGGTATTGCGATTGGCGCCGCCGTCGGTGCGTGGCGACGCAAGTGACGGCAGCGCTCGCGACCCCTATGCCTTTGTCTTCCGATCGGAATGGCCGAGGTCGCGGTCCGGATCAATGACATCGCGGACCAGTTGCTTCAGTTTGGCCGCGTCCGGAAAGCCGCCGTCGCGCTTGCGATCCCAGACAAGCACGTCATTGCAGGAAATGGTGAAGATGCCGCCGGTGCCGGGCACCAGCGTCACTTCGCCAAGGTCCGTGCCGAAGGTCGACAGCAGCTCCTGCGCCATCCAGCCGGCGCGCAGCAGCCACTGACACTGCGTGCAATAGGTGATGCGGATGACCGGCAACGGCTTTTCGCTCGTGGCGGGTATAGCTCCGCTCATTTCGGACTGAGCTTCGCTCATGCCGCGCTGAGCTTGGCCATGGTCTCGTCGTCGACTTCGAAGTTGGCGTAGACGCTCTGCACGTCGTCGTCATCCTCGAGCGTGGCGACCAGCTTCATCAGCGACTGTGCCCGCTCCTCATCGACCGGAACGTTGTTTTGCGGCCGCCAGATCGGCTTGACCGATTCAGCCTCGCCGAGCGCGCCTTCCAGCGCCTTCGACACTTCGCCCATGTTCTCAAAGCCGCAATAGATGGTGTGGCCTTCCTCGTCGGACTCGACATCATCGGCGCCGGCTTCGATCGCCGCATCCATGATCTTGTCGGCGCTGCCGGCCGATGCCGGATAGTAGATCTCGCCGGCACGGTCCCACATGAACGACACCGAGCCGGTTTCGCCCATCGCGCCGCCGGCCTTGGTGAAGGCAGCACGCACATTGGATGCCGAACGGTTGCGGTTGTCGGTCAGCGCCTCGACAATGACGGCGACGCCGCCCGGGCCATAGCCCTCATAGCGCACGGCTTCGTAGTTCTCGGCATCGCCCATCGAGGCCTTGTTGACGGCGCGCTGGATGTTGTCCTTCGGCATCGACACCGCCTTGGCGTTCTGAATCGCCAGCCGCAAGCGAGGGTTCATCGATGGATCGGGCGTCCCGCTTTTGGCGGCGACGGTGATTTCGCGCGCCAGCTTGGAAAACATTTTCGACCGCACCGCATCCTGGCGGCCCTTGCGGTGCATGATGTTCTTGAACTGTGAATGGCCAGCCATGGCACCCCTGTCGTCTTCTCGGCTAGAGCATCCCGAAGCGAAGTGATCTGACCTCGTCTTCCGCAATGCCCGAATTCAAAATTTCAGAGCGTCCCAGGTGCAACTCGTGGAAGCACGGCGTTCTCTGTCGGAATGGCCGGCTTATAGATAAATCGGCTCAATTCGTCCAGCCGCACCACGCACGGGACGCGCGACATGGGCTGCTGCAAGCGTTCACGCCTCGAGGTCCGACTTCAGCCGGTCGATGATGCTGAGGGCATGCCCGGCATACTGGCTGATCCACCGGTCGTGGATCTGCTTGATCGGCAGCGCGTTGAGATGGTTCCAGCGCTCGCGGCCGTCGCGCCGCGCAACGATCAGGTCGGCCTCCTCCAATACCTTGAGATGCAGCATCACGGTGCAGCGATCGATGTCGGGAAAGGCCTCGCACAGCATGCCGGTCGTCTTCGGCGCGTCCTTCAGCTGATCCAGCATTTCACGCCGGCGCGGATGCGCCAGCGCCTTGAAAACATTGTCGTCTTGCGATTGGGTTGACATGTTATGTTTTTATAACATATTGTCGGGCCGATCAAGGGAAGGAGTTGTGGATATGTC
>NZ_RZPQ01000565.1:0-3922 GCF_003999135.1 Mesorhizobium sp. M7A.F.Ca.CA.004.06.1.1
CCGAGCTCATAGGTGACGGCGCCGCCGTCGGCGCCGAGGTCGGTGCTGAAGGCGGAAGTAAAGCTTGCCGATGTGGTATCGGAAAGATCGCTGTCGTCGGTGGTCAGCGTCGGAATAGTGCCGTCCGCCGTCACCGTCGGGCCGTCATCCTCGAAATGGAAGGCGTCGCCGATATTGGCGGTTGCAGCGTCGGTGTCGCTGTCACCATCGGTGGCGGTCGCCGTCAACGTCACCAGGTCGGCCGCAGCGAGTGTCGCCGCCGATACGCCGCTCTCCACCGGATCGGCTGCATCGTTGTGGACGACCGAGCTATTCTGGGTCAGCGTCACCTCGCCGGTGTTCTCGTCGACGCTGATCAGGAAGGCGACCGTGCCTGTGGCGTTCGCCAGATAGCCTTCGACCTCGCCGCTGGCGTTGAGGCGCAGCAGGATGTTGTCGCCGCTGAGCGTGTCGTCGAGGCCGCTGTCGACACCGGGGCTCTTGACGTCGAGCGCATAGGTGACGCCGTCGAGGCC
Source organism: Mesorhizobium sp. M7A.F.Ca.CA.004.06.1.1 (assembly GCF_003999135.1). Taxonomy (NCBI): domain Bacteria; kingdom Pseudomonadati; phylum Pseudomonadota; class Alphaproteobacteria; order Hyphomicrobiales; family Phyllobacteriaceae; genus Mesorhizobium; species Mesorhizobium sp. M7A.F.Ca.CA.004.06.1.1. The sequence continues at coordinate 516 of NZ_RZPQ01000565.1, forward strand.
ATCGGCGCCGGCGTCGACGCTGAAGACCGGCGCGAAGCTTGCCGACGCTGTATCGGGAATGTCGGTATCGTCGGTAATCAGCGGCGAAACAGTGCCGTCCGCTGTCACCGCCGGCCCGTCATCGTCGAAGTTGATGAAGGAGCCGACCTCTTCGCTGTGGGCGTTGGTGTTCGTCGTCGAGAAATGGAACTCGGAGATATCGAGCCCTTCGTTTGAATCGACCGATGATACCTGCAGCCGATCCATTGGGCTGCTGGTGATGACATCGACGGTGGTGACGTTGTCGAGTCCGGTGATGGTGACTATGCCCGTGCCGAGCCCACTGACGGTGACGTTGCCGCTCCCAGTGGCATAGGTGCCATTGGCGATGATGGTGGACGCAAACCCTGATTCACCCGTCAACGTGAGGCTGGTGATGTTCACGAGGTTGGTCGCGGTGCCGTCAAAGAAATCCGTGCCTTGATCGTTGCCCGTATTGTTGAAGGCAGCGATACTGACGTCCACCCGATCAGTGGGAGTAGAAGGCGTGATCTGGTTGATTGTGAATCCGGCCCGCGTGACGGTCTCGAGATGGCTATCGTACTGGATTTCCGAGGCATCACCCGCGGCCAGATCACCGCCGGTCACAAAATCGACCTGGAGCGTTTCGCCCGGATTAATGCTCTGGTTGTTGACGCCGAAGCCCTTTTCACTCACGTTGGCGGTGCCACCGTTCAAGCCTATCACCAGAAGCTGCTTGGAAGCGTCATCGGGCGAATTGATCAAGTAAAAATCATTGTTGCCGGGCGCGGCGTCCTCGCCCAAAAAACTGACCACGGAGGTTCCCGCAACGGAGGCGAACACTGCGTCTTCCAGATTGATGCGGTCGTCCGGGTTGGTCTCGTCCGGATGGAACAACGGCACGTACTGGACCGTATACAAATCCGCATTGGTGTTGCTGGTGTTGATCAGGGCGAACGAGAAGGCGAGCGGTCCGGTCTCGGCGGGCTCAGTGCCCGCGTCAGAGGTGCCAATGACGCCGATCACGACGTTTGGATGCGTTAGGTCCTGGAACAGCCAGACATAATTGCCATCGACCGTCTGAATGCCGCTGTTCACGCCGACGGTGGTGGAAAACGGGGTTCCAGCGAGGTTCTGTGAGAGAACGACCGAGGTGATGGTTTCTCCCGCGCTCGCCGAGGCCTCCACGAAGTTGGCCTGGAAGGCGACCTCAGGCGAGGTCAACCCATCCGGATCGTCGAGACTTAGGAGATATTGCACCGTGGGGTTGGTGTCGTATGGCGGAATGGCCGGATTGATATCATCGTCCGTAAAACCGATTGTCTCGTCGATGATGATGTCTTGAGCTACGATATCGAGTGCCATGGAGATTCTCCTTGGTTCAAAATGCTTTCTGGAAAGGGATGCAGCCCCCAATGCCGGAAATGCACCTACCCCGGTGCAGCCGGTCGCATACTGAAATGCGCCCCTCCAATTTCATTGTGCCGCCGGCGCAGAGGGCGCGTCCATTCCCGCTTCGATAGTATTGCGGTCAATGTCCGCACCTGATCGAACGATATATATCCATCGGTAGATCAGGCTGGCGGGTGCTGGGGGAGGCCGCGCCGGCACAAGGCAGATGCCGTCAGACGGCTTTCCGGCCGTTGCCGTGCGTACAATGTCGGCGCGAGGAGAGAGGGACGGTCAGAGCAGGCCGGTTCGGCCCGTTCGTGGACGCTCGGTGGCTTTGCCGTGCGTCATCCAGGCCAGTTCCGCCCGGCCGCCGAGGTGCAGCTTCTCGTAGACGTGATGCAGGTGCATCTTCACCGTACCTTCGGATAAATGCAGCCGCTGCGCGATGGTCTTGTTGCGCAGCCCGCGCGAGACGAGATCGGCGATCTCGGTCTCCCGCCCGGTCAGCCGGGACATGGGCTGCGGCTGCGAGCCCGGCATCAGCAGCTGCTGGACGATCTTGTTGTCGATCCACTTCTTGCCCGCCGCCACCGCATTCACGCATTCGACGAGAAAGCGGTGGCTGATGCCGTCCAGAAACAGGCCGTCGACGTCGAGCGTCTGTATTTCCTTGATATCGAGCCTGCCGGTTGGCTGCACGATGAAGATGATGCCGAGAGCGCTGTTGCCAGCCTTCAGCCGTGAGGAAAGACCTGATGTCTGCTGGTCCTCGAGATCCACGCCCACGATGACGATATCAGGTTGATGGCGCTCCACATGAGCGAGAACGTCCACAGGGCGGCGGCACTGGGCGACAACATCGTGTCCAGCCTTCTGCAAAACCCATTCCAGACCGGCGAGATATACCCCTCGCGGGTCCGCCACGACCAACGTCGACATGCGAACACCGTCCGTAAAAAACGCAACGAACTTGGTTAAGTACCCGTAAAATCAGGAAACCAGAGCCTAGGCCTATTGTCAAGTAATAGCTAATATACATGTTGCTATAATAACGCCCCGAGACTGCCGCTCGGAACGGCGCCGTGAAAGGCCAACCTATGATATGCCTGTCACGTCAAGGTTCTAACGTCCCTTGCCGCGCGGCCCAGTCGTACGGGTATAGGCAGTAAAAATAGCCGGTGCGTTCGGTTGCGATGTATTTCAGATGCGTGCCATTGGGCAGCCAGACGATGTCGCCAGGGCGGCATTCGTGGCGGCCGTCATCCAGTTCGATCGTCAGCGTGCCTTCATGGATGAACAGGACCTCGTCATAGGTCACGGTCCAGTCGATCGAGGCGTTCTCCAGATACTCGATGCCACCGCCCATGGTCCGGCTGATCTCGGCATTGATCACGCGCGCGATCGACGACGTTCCGGTCGGCGTGACTGATGGCTTCAGAGTCAACTCGCTGTGCTTGAAAATCCTGGCCTTGGACATTGTCATCCTTTCTTTGCGCGAAGATTGGCTTTGGAGGGAGTGACGCCGGACGGGGCCAGCCCGGCGAGCCATCTCGTCACCGGATTCAGCTTGCGCCCGGCATGTTCGAGATCGTCGCGCCGACGCACCGCGCCACGGACGAAATGCGCACCGACGAAGCGAAAGGGTTCGGGCGGGAAACCGCGCGCCACCGGACGCACCAGCGCCGAATGCGTCAGTTCCGATTCGCCGTCAGTCAGCAGGCCGGTGAGGATCTCGCCGCCGATATAAGCCATTGTCGTGCCATTGCCGGAAAAGCCGTAGCCGTAGACGACATCGCGGTTGGCGGGCAAAGCGCCGAACAGCGGCACGCGGCTGACCGTCCGGTCGATCGGGCCGTTCCACGATGTTTCGAGCGGGAAATCGGCGAGCGCCGGGTGGCCATCCCGCAGCACGCGACGCATTTCGGCGACCCGTGGCGACAGGCCATGGAAACGCTGGTCGACGATGCCGCCGAAGCCAATGACGCCACCGCTGACGCCGACGGACAGCCGACCAT
>NZ_RZPQ01000566.1:0-3904 GCF_003999135.1 Mesorhizobium sp. M7A.F.Ca.CA.004.06.1.1
ATCCATCGCCTTGCCGAGCATGTGCTGGCTCTTCTCGGCGACGCCCCTGCTGCGGCCGCGCAGCATCGAGTTCGTCGACGGCGAGCGATAGCCGCAGATGACCTGGATGTAGTCCGTGGCGCCGGCTTCCCGATACGCTTCCCAGACCAGATCCAGCAGGCGCGGATCCATCTTGGTCGGCTCGTTGCGACGCCAGTCGCGCAAAATGATGTTGATCTTCCTGAGACCCTCGGGAACGTAGCGGCCGTTGCGCTTGTAGACGATCTCGGCCTTCTCGTGGGTGTGGAGATGATAAAGCTTCAGCGACCGTGTTTCGGCGCTGGCTCCGCTCGCAGCCGCGGCAACAAAACCAAAAGCGACAACCAACACTGCCAGCCACTTCGGCCAGATGCTCAAATGATGGTGCCGCCTGTTTGTGTGTCGTTCGATTCTGTTCAAATCAAAAGGCCTTGCAGGCTGCCGTTTGTCCCCGGATTTGTCCAAACGGATGTGGCATTAGCACACCCGAATATCGATCCTAATGGTTAATCATCGCTTATTGAAGCCGAAATGCGGTAACACCGTGGCGATATCCCGTCAAAAATTGTTCACAAGGTTTCTTGGTAAACCGCTGGTTTAGATCAGATTTCCGCCTTCGGCCCGAACACGATCTGTTACCGTTAGCTTTAATGCGTGAACAGAGCTGTCCATGACACAGCCACAATGCCGCCGAAACGGCGATACAAGGCCTGCTGTGGCATTGCAAGCTGGCGTCGGCCTTGTGGCAAGCCGGATTCCGAAGCTCAGCCCGGCATCGCCCTTAGGAGGCGAGCCGGTCTACGCGGCCCGTCTCCGGATCGATGCCGTGTTCCTTGAGCTTGCGATAGAGCGTCGAGCGACCGATCCCGAGTCGGCGGGCGACTTCGCTCATCTGTCCGTTGTAGTGATCGATGGCAAGCTTGATCATCTCGAGTTCGACATCGGCCAGTGCCCGCACATTGCCGCGCTCGTCGAGCGCCCGCAACGTGCCGAAGCGAGGCTGCAGCCTTGCCGGCGGATCGAACGCGATTGCTGGGCCGCCCTCGCCGGGCAAGGCTTCGTCATCGCGCTCCTGCAAAGACTGGGAGGGCGCCGGCGCATCGCCGTCCATATCCAGGTTGACGGTGCCTTCCACTTGCGCCCGTATCTGCGGGAAGTCCTCGGCGGAAAGCACATCGCCTTCGCAAAGCACCGAGGCCCGGAAGACGGCATTTTCGAGCTGCCGGATGTTTCCAGGCCAGTCATAGGCCTGCAGCACGGCGAGCGCTGCCGCCGAAATACCCTGCAGGCGACGGTGCGGGTCGGCCGGCGCCACCTTCTCCATGAAATGGGTGACCAGATAGGGGATGTCGTCGCGGCGGTCGCGCAGCGGCGGCACGAAGATCGGGTAGACGTTCAGCCGATAGAACAGATCCTCGCGGAACTTGCCGTCCTTGACCTGCTGCAGGAGGTTGCGGTGCGTCGCCGAAATCAGCCTGATGTCGACCCTGACGGTCGAGCGCCCACCCACCGGATCGACCTCGCCGTCCTGGACCGCGCGTAACAGCTTGACTTGCACGTCGAGCGGCAGGTCGCCGATCTCGTCGAGGAACAGTGTGCCCGAATGCGCTTCGACGAACTTGCCCGTGTGCTTGTCGGTGGCGCCGGTGAACGAGCCCTTCTCATGGCCGAACAGGATCGATTCGACCAGATTGTCGGGGATGGCGCCGCAATTGACGGTGACGAAGGGTTTCGAGCGGCGGTCGCCACTGCCCTGGATGGCGCGCGCCACCAGTTCCTTGCCGACGCCGGACTCGCCCTCGATCAGGATCGGGATGTTGGATGCCGCCGCTTTCTGGCCAAGACGGATCACCCTGTCCATGGCCGGGCTGTGCGTAATCATGTCCTTGAAGGTCAGGAGGCCGCCGCGCCGGCGCGACGTGCGCTTGACCTCGCCCTCGACGGCCTCGACCTTGAGCGCATTACCGATCGACGCCTGCAGCCTGTCGGGAGACGCCGGCTTGACGACGAAATCGAAGGCGCCATGACGCATCGCCGAAACCACGGTCTCGATGCCGCCCTGCGCGGTCTGCACGATGGCCGGCACGTTGATGTCGCGCTCGCGCATCGCCTTCAGCACGCCGATACCATCGAGACCGGGCATGACCAGATCGAGGATGACCACCGACACCTCGCGGGCGCCGGGTCCATCGAGGATATCGAAGGCGGCCGCGCCGCCGTCGACGACGATTGCGCTGTAGCCGAACCGCGTCACCGCCGCTTCGAGCAGCCGGCGTTGCACCGGATCGTCATCGACTATGAGTATGGAACCTGTCATGACTAATACGACTATGCCCGCCCGAGGAATCCTGCCCTGTGGACCATCTTGGCACAGGGTTCTAAATAAGGTTTCAAAAAACCCGGTGAATGAATTCCTTAGGATTTGACCGGCTTCTCGTTTCTCCTTGAACCTTGGCCACGGAAGGTGTCGGCAATGCATAAGGATTCTGGGCACATGGGTTCCGCACGGCGGCTGGCGGCGCCGGCGTCCGGTCAGGGCGCGGCCGAGCTGGGCGACCTGCCGGAATGGAACCTTGCCGACCTCTATGCCGGCATGGACGCGCCAGAACTGAAGCGCGACATCGCCAAGGCCGCCACTGACGCGGTCAGCTTCGAAAGCCGCTGGAAGGGCACGCTGGCCGCCGAGGCCGAGCGCGGCAGCGCCGGCAGGCTGGGCGAGGCGCTCGTCGCCTACGAAGCGCTGGAGGAACTGATCGGCCGCATCGTCTCCTATGCGGGTCTGGTTTATGCCGGAAACACCGCTGATCCCCAGCGCGCCAAGCTCTATGGTGACGTCCAGGAGAAGATGACCGACGCCAGCGCGCACCTTCTGTTCTTCGCGCTCGAACTCAACCTGATCGACGATGCGTCGATCGAAGGCGCGCTCGCCGGCGATCCCGCCTTCGGTCACTACCGGCCGTGGGTGCTCGATCTGCGCAAGGACAAGCCCTACCAGCTTGAGGACCGCGTCGAGCAACTCTTCCACGAAAAGTCGATCACCGGGCGCGGCGCCTGGAACCGCCTGTTCGACGAGACGATGACCGACCTTCGCTTCGACATCGACGGCGAGGAACTGACGCTGGAGCCGGCGCTGAACCGTTTGCAGGACGCCGACGGCGAGGTGCGCCGCCGGGCGTCCGAGGCGCTGGCCACGACCTTCCGCAAAAATTTGCGCACCTTCACGCTGATCACCAACACGCTGGCCAAGGACAAGGAGATATCCGACCGCTGGCGCGGCTTCGAGGACATCGCCGATTCACGCCATCTCGCCAACCGCGTCGAGCGCAGCGTGGTGGACGCCCTGGCTTCCGCCGTTCGCGATGCCTATCCGCGCCTGTCGCACCGCTATTACGCGATGAAGGCACGCTGGCTCGGCATGGAGGTGATGAACCACTGGGACCGCAACGCGCCGTTGCCGGATACGCCCCAGGCGATCATCGGCTGGGAGGAGGCCAGGAACACCGTGCTGTCCGCCTATCAGCGCTTTTCGCCCGACATGGCCGAGATCGCGCGAACCTTCTTCGACCGCAACTGGATCGACGCGCCGGCCCGGCCCGGCAAGTCGCCTGGCGCCTTCGCGCATCCGACCGTGCCGTCGGCGCATCCCTATGTCCTGCTCAACTACATGGGCAAGCCGCGCGATGTGATGACGCTGGCGCACGAGCTTGGCCATGGGGTGCATCAGGTGCTGGCCGGCGGCCAGGGCGCACTGATGGCCTCGACGCCGCTGACGCTGGCCGAGACGGCATCGGTCTTCGGCGAGATGCTGACCTTCCGCTCGCTGCTCGACCAGACCACCGACCGGCGCGAGCGCAAGGCCATGCTCGCCCAGAAGGTCGAGGACATG
>NZ_RZPQ01000567.1:0-3880 GCF_003999135.1 Mesorhizobium sp. M7A.F.Ca.CA.004.06.1.1
CGTGTAAAGAACTCCAATGTTTCACGGGTCAGACCTTTGCGCTTCGGCATTGGGCTTTGGTCGGGTTCTTGCCCTCGGAAATGAAAAAGCCCGCCGGCCGTGAGGCCAGCGGGCTTGCTTGACCGCCCTTGAGCGGCGATTCGCTACTTCCCCGGATTTGGTTAGGTCGGATCCAACGGGGGAAGAGATGATGGGGTTGGCGAAGCCGTCACGGACGACAGTCGCTCACGCTTCGTGAAAACGGGCTTCTGATAGATCTTCTTCATCGACATTCCCCTTTGCCAATCCGCAATGTGTCACTCTTTGGCTTAGGCCGGGCAGCGTGTCAATCGCGCGACAAAAAGCCCGCCACCTCTCGGTAGCGGGCAAGGTCTGTAGTAGCTGGGATCAACCAGCATAGGTCAACTTGCGGCGTCGGGGATAGTTGCGATGGTCGGGCGGATTCCAACTCTTGCCGCCCTAACCTGATGCTAAATCGGCCGCCTGCCCCGCATCTTTCAATACAGGCTGTTTCCGCATATGTTCCGCCACATGTCCCGGAACACCGTCCTTCAGATAATTGCCGCCTTGATTACGATTGCGGTGCTGGCGGTACTGCATCAGGGGCTTGACTGGTTTCTTAGCAGTCTTGAACCAAAATTCATGATGGGGCTGGTCGTCGGCTTTATGGCGGGGACAGTCCTGGTTCTGCTTATCTGGTACTATGAGGACCGCAAAGTGCGGTATTCAAGGGCGGTTGGCCCCGGCGGGGCCGCTGAGCAAAAGCGCTCGCGCAACGCGATCGACCTGTGACTGCTGAATCTGAGATCCCCGGCCGGCCTTCATAAGCGCTTCCAATACTGCGCTCTGTTGCGGGCCGCCTATCAGCGTGCGAGCCATGTCGGCTATAGCCTTTTCGTTTCCGCCATTGTTCAAGGCGTCAATGACCTTATCCACCGTCCGCATGCCGGCCGCTCGGGCCGCGCCGCGGGCACCGCCGGCAATGAAGCCTTCGCGTAAGCCAAACCCGGGGGCGTTGGCGGGATCAATTGCTTCGCGAGCAGCGACACGCGCCGCCGTCTCCGAATTGCGCGTGACGATGTTCGACGTGTCGGCAAACAGCTTTTCCCGGTCAAGCAGATCGATGATGGAGCGGGCCTTGTCGGACCCGAAAAGCGTCGACAGACGAGCCCTGTTCCAATCGCCTTCGCCCTTGATGAGCCGCTGAAGCGCTACACGGTCGTTTGCGTTGGTACCGACGATGCGCTCTATCTCCGCCCGAGCGCCTTCACGCAACCGAAGCGGCACAGCGGACGGCCCGACTTGCAGCCCCTGCGGCAATGCACCTTGCCGGACTTCTGCGGCGAGTTCGTCGGGGCGCGGCGCTTCCCGGCCGCTTGAAAGGACGGATTGGCCACGCCCAACAGCCTCTTTCTGCCGGGCCAGCTCTGCATATTTCGCGTCAACTTCCTTGATCCCGGGAACCGATGCCCGAAGCTCGTCGTCAACAGTCTGCCGCGCCGTGGTCAGGGCGTTGACGGCGTTCGTTCCCTGGGTTGTCTCCAACATGTCGTCTATAGCGTGCCGCGTGTTCAGCAATTCGCCCGCGTCCGAAACTAGAGACGTGCCGGGGGGCGGTTGGCCATCGGCCCGAGCCCGAGCAATGTCAGCCGGCGTTGGCTGATGGTCCAGCATCGAGCGGACACGCTGCACAAGGCGCTGCGGCTCGCCGCGCAACGTCTGGGCTTCGGTTTCGAGATAGCGGGCAATCGGTAAAGTGTCGACCGGGCCAGCATCGCGCAATGCCTCTTGATATTCAGGCGCGAGGCGCTGTTGGTTGGTATTGGCTCGATCGATGATGCGCGAGGGCGTGGGAGCTTCGCCAAGCGTTTCATCAAGGGCCGACCGGATACGCCAGTTAGCATTAGCATCGCGTGCGCCGATTGCGTTTCGAACGATTGCCTTGCCCTCGCCTGGGGTGGCGGCAATAGCGCCGGCGGTATGCCGCATGTTCGCGCCAAGGTCCATCAACATGCCGTTGTCGCCGAGCTGCGACAGTGCAGCGGGATCTACGGCATCCTGACGAACAGCCCCCGCCAAGACCTTGGCGGCGGTCTTGTCGAGCCCGAGGGCGCGCGCGACCGCGCCGATGTGGAGGTTGTCGGCGACGGCCTTGACGCCCTTGCCGATCAGCGGCGCCAAGAATGGCGCAGCCAAACCAGTCGCAAACCCGATCCCGGCGCCTTTGCCGGTTTCTTTGATATCTCCCCCCGAACGCACAGCAGAATCCGCACCGTTGATCGCGGCTCCAGAAAGCGCGCTAAGGCCATATTGCAGAGGCTTCGACGCAGCTCCAATGCCAAACACCTCTGGCGCAGCCATCATCGCCGGCAATGTTCCGGCAACCGCACCCGTCACGTTGCCAAGCGTCCGCGCGACAGGGTGGGCCTCGCGGCTCGCCTCGTTCATGCGGGTCATCTCCGCATTGACTTTGGAATAGAGTTCGCCAGTGAGAAGCGAGCCTATGGCAGCGGACGCGGCTGTAAGACCCTTATCGATGTAGGGACCGGCGATCGGCACGCCCTCGCCTGTCGATGTCAGGTAGGTTCCCATGGCGCCCATGTCAGGACTCGGAACAAACGTGGGTGCCTCGTGGCCGCCTTCCGGCTCGGGGCCGCCGCCGGCTATGATCTGTTGCGCCTTCGCGATCCCTGCTTTCGCGCGAGCGTCAGCATCCGTTGCGGCTGCGTTGGGAGGCGCGGCCGGGAGCGACTTGGCAATCTCGTCCACTGCCGCGTTCTGCTGCTCGGGCGTCATCGACAGAAAGGCGTCGTCGACCTTGACCTTTTGGCCCTGGATGTTGAGCGTTGCCATCAGGGTTCAATGCTCCATTTCAAGCCGTTGCTCGTCGTGCCGGCGCCGGTCGGCTCCCCAGCCGGAGCATCGCCGCCGCCGCGACTGCTCCTGATGGCGTCGACCATCGCACGGACGCGCGCCAGCTTGTCGTTGACCGATTCCTTTGCCTCGCCCGGCTTGGGCGTCAGGATGGAGGCCTGGTTTTCCACTTCGGCCGGCGCCGCCGTGGCTCCGGACACGCTGTAGAGATAGGATGCGATTATTGTTTTCAGCGAGTTCGAAGCGCGCTGGTAGTCCGACGATTTCAGGTAATCCGCCCCGTAGTCCGATCCGTGCGGCACGGCTGAAAGCGCCTGATCCGAGAGATTAGACAAAGCGGAGAAATTATCTTCGACAATCTTCAGCTCGGGCGCGACCACTGAATACAGCTTGGCGTCTCGCTGCTGCTGCTCGTTCGGCGGCTTCGACTTCGGACCGGTCAGCGGGACGATTCCCGCATTCTGGTTGGGAACCGGGTTGGCGGCGCGCGGGCTCATCGGTGCGATCGGCGCCGGAGGTGTTTGCACGGGCGCCGGAGAGGCCGGCGGTGAAGCGGGACCAGGCGCGGCGGCGGGCGGTGCGATGGGCTGGGGAGCCTGTCCAGGCATCTGTGCGACGATGCCGGAAGGCGTCAGGAACATCATTTCTCCATTCGGGCCGGTGATGGTCTTGCCGGCCGCGATCTGGGCCGCCTGTTCCTGTGTGACCTTGTTGTTGTTTACCAGCCAGTTGAGCGCCTGGGCGTCGACTGCATTTCCCTTGAACATGTTTGCTTGGCCGCCGCCGGGCGATGCGGCGACAGCTTTCGTTTCACCTGTGCGCTTGTTGTACAGCGTGCCGTCGTCAAGCTTCTCCCAATCGGTCTGCTGACCCGTATAGACGGCCTGATGGGTCTTCGGATCGACAAGAGAACCGCCAACCTCAATGAGCTTGTCCTGGTCGGCTTGCATCTTGCGCTCGTCGAGATCGAGCCTCGCCTTTTCGGCCGGCGTCATCTGCGGATTGC
>NZ_RZPQ01000568.1:0-3874 GCF_003999135.1 Mesorhizobium sp. M7A.F.Ca.CA.004.06.1.1
GGCCAGGGAGGCCGCCAAGGCCGCCAGGGCGGCGCCCGACGCGATCATCGCGGCGCCTGTGCCGGGGCCGGCCGCGGCCCCTGTCGCACCGTCCAACACCAGCAAGCCGAAGACCGACGCCCCTGAAACCAGCCCGGCATTGAAGACGCCTTCAAAAACCAAGGTCGCGCCGGCGGTTGAAAAGGCGGCGAGCGTTGCCGCGCCGCTGCATTCGGCCGCCAACGCCAACAAGGCGGACTCCAAGGTCGAGCAGGTTTCCAAGCAGCGCAGCGGTCCGATAACCAAGGCCGAGCCGGCATCCGCCTTCAAGGCGCCGGAGGTCAAGGTGCCGGCGGCCAAGCCGGCCAAACCGTCGCTCGGGGACAAAAACCGTCCGGCCGGAATCGATAAACCGGCACAGGTCGACGACCTCAAGCTGATCTCCGGCGTCGGCCCCAAGATCGAGGGCATCCTGCATACGCTCGGCATTTTCACCTTCGCGCAGGTCGCGTCGTGGAAGAAGGCCGAACGCGAGTGGGTGGATGGCTATCTCTCTTTCCAGGGCCGCATCGATCGCGACGACTGGGTCAAGCAGGCCAAGGCGCTCGCCAAGGGTGGCGTCGCCGAATACATCCGCGTCTTCGGCAAGAAGCCGGTCTGAGGGACGAAAAATGCTTCAGGACAAAGACCGCATCTTCACCAATATTTACGGCCTGTTCGACAAGTCGCTGGCCGGCGCGATGGCGCGCGGCGCCTGGGACAACACGCCCGGCATCGTTGCCAAGGGGCGCGAATGGATCGTCAACGAGATGAAGGCGTCGGGCCTGCGCGGCCGCGGCGGCGCCGGCTTCCCGACCGGTCTCAAATGGTCGTTCATGCCCAAGCAGAGCGATGGCCGGCCGAGCTATCTCGTCATCAACGCCGACGAATCCGAGCCCGGCACCTGCAAGGACCGCGACATTCTGCGCAACGACCCGCACACGCTGGTCGAGGGCGCGCTGCTTGCCGGCTTCGCCATGGGCGCGATTGCCGCCTACATCTATGTGCGCGGCGAGTTCATCCGCGAGCGCGAGGCGCTCCAGCGCGCGATCGAGGAAGCCTATGAGGCCAAGCTGATCGGCAAGAACAACACCTCCGGCTATGATTTCGACATCTACATGCACCACGGCGCCGGCGCCTATATCTGCGGCGAGGAGACTGCACTCCTCGAAAGCCTCGAAGGCAAGAAGGGCCAGCCGCGGCTGAAGCCGCCATTCCCGGCCAATGTCGGCCTCTATGGCTGCCCGACCACGGTCAACAATGTCGAATCGATCGCGGTTGCGCCGACCATCCTGCGCCGAGGAGCGGCCTGGTTCTCGTCCTTCGGCCGGCCCAACAATGTCGGCACCAAGCTGTTTTGCATCTCCGGCCACGTCAACAATCCGTGCACGGTCGAAGAGGCGATGTCGATTCCGTTCCGCGAGCTCATCGAGACGCATTGCGGCGGCATTCGCGGCGGCTGGGACAATCTTTTGGCGGTCATACCGGGCGGCGCCTCGGTGCCGCTGGTGCCGGCCGAGCAGATCATCGACACGCCGATGGATTTCGACGCGCTGCGCGACCTCAAATCCGGCCTTGGAACCGCGGCTGTCATCGTCATGGACAAGTCGACCGATGTCGTGAAGGCGATCGCGCGGCTTTCCTACTTCTACAAGCACGAGAGCTGCGGCCAGTGCACGCCATGCCGCGAAGGCACCGGCTGGATGTGGCGGGTGATGGAACGGCTGGTGCGCGGCGAGGCGCAGAAGAGCGAGATCGATATGCTGCTCGACGTCACCAAGCAGATCGAAGGCCATACGATCTGCGCGCTGGGCGACGCGGCGGCCTGGCCGATCCAGGGCCTGATGCGGCAGTTTCGCGGCGAAGTGGAGCGGCGCATCGACGAGTTTTCGCGCAATGCGCACCGGGCCGAGCCTGTGATGGTGGAGGCGGAATAGAAGAAAGTTTACGCGGGCGAAAGTCCGCAGCGAAGGGCGGGGCGAACGAAGAAACGACCAGGAGAACTCTATGGCGCCGTATTCGAACCCGCTGATGCCCAATTTGGACCAGATCGAGAAGATGAACCAGGACTTGACCAGGATGATGCCGAAGGAGATGGCCAGCGCCGTCAACCTTTTCGTGCATCCTGTGGCGGGTGCGGCGGCGATGTCGGCGCTTGGCCTCGGGCTCGCCAATCATGCTTTCGGCGTCTGGCTGGGCGCGCTTTCAGGCGCGGCAGAAGCCTCGCAGCGGCTGCTGCAGCCGATCGTCGATGATTTCGAGGCGCGCGTCGCGCAGTTCGACGATCCGAACTCTTCCTCCACGAAGGCGCGGGCGACGGCGAAAAGCATGATCGCCGAGGCGCAGTCCTTCGCCCGGGAGGTCACCGATATTGCCGCCAAGGAAGCCGCCACTGCCGTGCCGGCCGCCAACGCCGCTCCGGCGACAAGCGGCGCCGGCGATGCGCTGATGCCCGAGGATTTCAGGCAGCCCAACGCCATGGAGAAACCGGCCAAACCGGCGGATCTCAAGGCCATCTCGGGCATCGGGCCGAAGCTGGAAAAGGTTCTCAACGGCCTCGGTATCTGGACCTATGCCCAGATCGCGGCATGGACGCCGCAAGAGGTTGCCTGGGTCGAGGATTATCTGTCGCTCGGCGGCCGTATCGGCCGCGACGATTGGACAGCCCAAGCGGCGGCGCTCGCCGTCAAGTGAATGAAATGCCTGACGTGGTCTCGACCGCGTCCGGACAAAGAGATTGCGGGAACTCCGCAGGGGTTTGAGGCGAATGGCAAAGCTCAAGGTCGACGGGAAAGAGATCACTGTACCCGACCACTACACGCTGCTGCAGGCGGCGGAAGACGCTGGCGCGGAAGTGCCGCGCTTCTGCTTCCATGAGCGGCTCTCGATCGCCGGCAATTGCCGCATGTGCCTGATCGAGGTGAAGGGCGGGCCGCCCAAGCCGCAGGCCTCCTGCGCCATGAACGTGCGCGACCTGCGTCCCGGGCCGAATGGCGAGGCGCCGGAAATCTTCACCAACACGCCGATGGTCAAGAAGGCCAGGGAAGGCGTGATGGAGTTCCTGCTGATCAACCATCCGCTGGATTGCCCGATCTGCGACCAGGGCGGCGAATGCGACCTGCAGGACCAGGCGATGGCCTTCGGCGTCGATTCCTCGCGCTATCACGAGAACAAGCGCGCGGTCGAAGACAAATACATCGGGCCGCTGGTGAAGACGGTGATGAACCGCTGCATCCACTGCACGCGCTGCGTCCGCTTCACCACCGAAGTCGCCGGCATTTCCGAACTGGGCCTGATCGGCCGCGGCGAGGATGCCGAGATCACCACCTATCTCGAACAGGCGATGACGTCGGAGCTGCAGGGCAATGTCATCGACCTTTGCCCGGTCGGCGCGCTGACCTCGAAGCCATTCGCCTTCCAGGCGCGGCCGTGGGAGCTGACCAAGACCGAATCCATCGATGTGATGGATGCGGTCGGCTCGGCGATCCGTGTCGATAGCCGGGGCCGCGAAGTGATGCGCATCCTGCCGCGCGTCAACGAGGCGGTGAACGAGGAGTGGATCTCCGACAAGACCCGATTTATCTGGGACGGCCTGCGCACGCAGCGTCTCGACCGCCCCTATGTGCGCAAGGACGGCAGGTTGGTTGCCGCCAGCTGGGCCGAGGCCTTCGCCGCGATCAAGGACGCGGTATCGAAGACGGCGCCCGAAAAGATCGGCGCTATCGCGGGCGATCTCGCCGCCGTCGAGGAAACCTATGCGCTCAAGCTGCTGATGGCTTCGCTCGGCTCGAAGAATACCGATTGCCGCCAGGACGGCGCCGCACTCGACCCGGCGCTCGGCCGGGCGAGCTACATC
>NZ_RZPQ01000569.1:0-3869 GCF_003999135.1 Mesorhizobium sp. M7A.F.Ca.CA.004.06.1.1
GCCCAGAGCGCCAACGACCTTGCGGTGCTGCTGCGCGCCGGTGCGTTGCCCGCGACGCTGACGGTGATCGAAGAACGCACCGTTGGTCCGGGCCTTGGCCAGGATTCGATCCATGCCGGCAAGGTCGCCGGCATCATCGGTTCTATCCTCGTCGTCGCCTTCATGTTCGTCGCCTACGGCTTCCTCGGCTTCCTCGCCAACATCGCGCTGGCGGTGCACGTGGCGATGATCGTCGGCGTGCTCTCGCTGCTTGGCGCTACGCTGACCTTGCCTGGTATCGCCGGTATCGTACTGACCATCGGCATGGCGGTCGATTCCAACGTGCTGATCTATGAACGTATTCGCGAGGAGCGACGCGCCGGCCGCTCCGTGATCCAGGCGATCGATACCGGTTTCACCAAGGCGCTGGCGACCATCGTCGATTCCAACATCACCTCGCTGATCGCCACCGTGGTGCTGTTCTATCTCGGTACCGGGCCGGTGAAGGGCTTTGCCATCACCTACGCCATCGGCATCCTGACCACGGTCTTCACCGCCTTCACCTTCACCCGCCTGCTGGTCTCGATCTGGCTGCGCCGGGCTCGCCCGAAGGAATTGCCGAAGGCACCGGTGACCTTCGTTCCGCCCGGCACCAAGATCCCCTTCATGGGCATCCGTCGCTGGACCTTCACGCTCTCCAGCGCACTGTCGATCCTGTCGGTGGTGCTGTTCATGACCGTCGGCATCAATTACGGCATCGACTTCAAGGGCGGTTCGCTGATCGAGGTGCAGGCCAAGAGCGGCAATGCCGACCTCGCCGACCTCCGTGCGCGGCTGACCGAGCTCAACATCGGCGAAGTTCAGGTGCAGCAGTTCGGTACGCCGAACGACGTGCTGATCCGCGTCGGGACGCAGGATGGTGGCGAGAATGCCGAGCAGACCGTCATCGACAAGGTGCGTGGCGAGCTGCAGGACAATTACGATTTCCGCCGCGTCGAAGTGGTCGGCCCGACCGTTTCTGGCGAGCTTGCCAAGCAAGGCACGATCGCCATGCTGATCGCGCTGCTTGGCATCCTGGTCTATGTCTGGTTCCGCTTCGAATGGCAGTTCGCGGTCGGCGCCATCGTGGCGACGGTGCACGATGTGGTCATGACGCTCGGCTTCTTCGTCATCACCGGACTGGAGTTCAACCAGTCATCGCTGGCGGCGATCCTGACGATCATCGGCTATTCGCTGAACGATACGATCGTGGTCTATGACCGTGTTCGAGAGGATTTGCGAAAATACAAGCGCATGCCGCTGCCGCAGCTGTTGAACAACGCCATCAACGAGACGCTGTCGAGAACGACGCTGACTTCGGTGACGACGATCCTGGCGCTGCTGGCGCTGGTGCTGTTCGGCGGCGAGGTGATCCGCTCGTTTACGATGGCCATGCTGTTCGGCGTCGTCTTCGGCACCTATTCGTCCATCTTCATCGCCGCACCGTTGCTGATCCTGTTCAAGCTGAGGCCGCAGGCTTCGGCCGACGAGGAGAAGCCGGTCAATGGCGGCAAGGCGGTCGCGACCTGACGCGCCGCCCCGAAGGGGTATAGCGGTGACCGGCAAAGGCATCGTCATCCGCGAGGCGCATTTTCCGGGCCGCGCGCCGATCGAAGCCTATGGCAATGGCGGGTTCCGCTTTGCCGACATGTCGCATCGCGGTTCGCTCATGTGCCTGCCATCCGGCATCCATGGCTGGGAACCGGCTGATCCTCTGGTGCTGACGGTGGCGGATTTCGACAAGCTGCTGGCTGAGGCCGGCAAGGTCGAGATCCTGCTGGTCGGCATGGGCAGGGATCTCCGGCCATTGCCCGCCGCACTGCGAGCCGCGCTGAAGGCTGCCGGCATTGCGTCCGACCCGATGTCGACCGGTGCCGCGGTACGGACCTACAATGTCCTTCTGGCGGAAGAGCGCGCCGTGGCCGCCGCGCTCATCGCCGTCGATTGACATGTCCCAGAATGCCAAAATCGTCATGGACGCGGTGCGCGCCGCCGACCATGACCGCTATCTGACCGCGCTCTACGCGCCCGACGACAAGCGCGACGCGCTGTTTTCGCTCTACGCCTTCAATGCCGAGATCGCAGGAATCCGCGATCGCATCCATGAAGCGCTGCCGGGCGAGGTGAGGCTGCAATGGTGGCGCGATGTCATTGCCGCTGGCGGAGAAGCGGGCGCCGGCCATCCCACAGCCGAAGCCTTGAACGCCACGATAGCGACGTTCGGCCTGCCGAAGCCGGCCTTCGAGAACATGCTCGATGCACGCATCTTCGACCTCTATGACGACCCGATGCCGTCGCGCACTGACCTGGAAGGCTATTGCGGCGAGACTGCTGCCGCGCTCATCCAGCTTGCGGCGATGGTGCTCGATCCCGTCGGGGCGCCGCGCTTTGCCGATCTGGCGGGCAGGGCAGGCTGTGCGCAGGCGATGACCGGCCTGTTGCTGCTGTTGCCGCTGCATCGCCGGCGCGGACAGTGTTTTGTCCCGGCCGATATTTTGGCGGCGGCGGGATCGTCGCCGGAAGAATTCATTGCTGGTGATGGCGGACCCGGCGCCAAACGCGCGGTGGCGGCGATGATGGCGCTGGCACGGGAACATCTTTCCGCCTTCGAGCAAGGCGCACCGACCTTGCCTGTCTCGCTGCGTCCGGCATTCCTGCCGCTCGCCCTGTCACGTGCCTACCTCGGCAAGATGGAGAATGGTTCGCCGCTCGAAGGCGTGGCGCGGCTGTCGGCCTTGCGCCGGCATTGGCTGCTGCTGCGTCGCGCGAGCAAGGGCTGGCCTGCGCTTTGACGTAAACGTCAATCGTGTTAAGACGTCCCCGCGCCAAACTGTTGCCGAAGACAACAGGCCGGCCCGGAGGAGATGAATGAGCTTACCCATATTGGTGGCGATCGTTACCTTCGGCATCGCGCTGTCGGTTGCGGCGGTGCATTTCACCGGCGGCAGCAAGATAGCGACGCTCAGCAGTGCCAATCGCGCGGTGAGCCGATTCGCTGAGGATTTTCCCGACGAGATCGCGACGGTAGTCCGCCTGACAGCGGATGCCAGGACTGCGTTTCTGGATATCGGGCGAGGGCGCATCGGCATCGTTCACGGCATCGGCGATTGCTTCTTGACCCGCATCGTCACACCTCAAGATGTCATGGTTTTGAACGCCGGAGGGGCGAACACGGTTTCGCTGCGGCTCGCCGACTTCACTTGGAAGGGCGGCCGCTTCCGCTTTGCCAGCTCAACGGATGCGCAGGGCCTGCTGAAAGCGCTTGAGCAGCAACGTTCGAATTCCACTGGGGCGGCCGCATGATGGACAGCTACAATTTCCCGCAAGTCACCCAACTGGCCATTCCGTTCTTCGTGGTCGCGATCCTGATCGAGCTTTGGCTGGTGCGCACCGGCCGCGCCAAGGGTTCGTTCGAAACGCGCGACACCTTGACCAGCCTGATGATGGGCACCGGCAATGTCGTTGCCGGGCTGCTGCTTGGCGTCGTGTCCTACTGGGCGTTGCTGTGGCTCTGGCAGTTCCGCATCTTCAATCTCGGCCTGTCGGTCTGGGTGTTCCTGGCCGCCTTCCTGCTCGATGATTTGCGCTACTACGTCTATCACCGTATCGCGCACCGGGTGCGCTGGGTGTGGGCCGAACACGTCAACCATCATTCCAGCCAGCACTACAATTTATCGACGGCGCTGCGGCAAAACTGGACCGGCCTGTTCACCTTCATGTTCGTTTTGCAGGCGCCGCTGGTGCTGCTTGGCTTCCATCCGGCGGTGATTGCCTTCACCTTCGGCTTCAACCTCGTCTGGCAGTTCTGGATCCACACCGAGACGATCGGCAAGATGTGGGGCTGGTTCGAG
>NZ_RZPQ01000056.1:0-15978 GCF_003999135.1 Mesorhizobium sp. M7A.F.Ca.CA.004.06.1.1
GTTCCAGGATGGCTTCGGCGGGCCGCTTGTCCTCGACATGCACGACCTCCGCGGAGACGCCGACGGCGTTCGCCGACGCCTTGCACTTGTCGAGCACTTCCTTAGCGTGTCGTCCCGCCTCTTCCTTGTAGGCAGCCAGTTCGTTGCCGGCGGCATAGCCGGCCATGGCACCCCCCAAGGCGAAGATCGGGAATGGTTCCGAGACGGTGACGAAGGTGACAGCAGCGCCGAGGCCCTTGGCCAACGTCAGGCCGTGAGTAACGCCCTTGTCGGCCAGTTCCGATCCGTCCGTGGCGATGAGCAGATGTTTGTACATGACGATCTCGACTTGTTGTGCAAGGGCCTGTGCCCTTGTGGTGGCGGGAGCCTTGTGGAGGCTGGCCTTGATATAGTTGCGGCCTCGGGCCGATCACAGGGCCGGCCCGCCGCCGATCAAGGCCAGGCGACCACGCAGTTTTGTACCAAGCGGATTCCCCTTTGCCGCATCGTCGCTTAAGGTGCCGGCGACACTGAAAGGCATTCCATGAGCAACGCGTATCCCCAAATCCATCTGGTCCGGCATGGTGAGACGGCATGGAGCCTTTCGGGGCAGCATACCGGCCGCACCGACATGCCGTTGACCCCGGTTGGCGAGGCCGCCGCGCGGGGTGTCGCCGATAGGCTCAAGGGGCTGTCTTTTTCGGCCGTATGGTCGAGCCCGTCGCAGCGCGCCTACAACACCAGTGTACTGGCCGGCTTCGACGCGCAGAGCGTCAAGAAGGACGATCTGCAGGAATGGGACTACGGCGCCTATGAGGGGCTGACGACAAAACAGATCCTGGCCGAGCGCCCCGGCTGGAATGTGTTTCGCGATGGTTGTCCAAAGGGCGAGATGGCGGCCGATGTCGGCGCGCGGGCCGACAGGATTATCGCCGGGCTGCGCGAGGCCAATGCCGGCATATTGGTGTTTTCCAGCGCGCATTTCTTGCGCGTGCTGGCGGCGCGCTGGATTGGCCTGCCGCCCGAAGGCGGCGCGCTGCTTGTGCTCGAAACAGCCAGCATCAGCGTGCTCGGCTACGAGCATGATTTGAGCGAGCCGGTCATCCGGAAATGGAACCAGAAGTAGGGCGGCTTTGGCCAGCGGCGCCGCTTCCGCCCTACCTGTCGAATTTCTTGATCGCTTCGGCGGTCACCGGCGTGAAGAAATTCACCAGATTGCCATCGGGGTCGCGAAACAGCAGCGAGCGATTGCCCCAGGGCATTGTGGTTGGCTTCTGCACAGTAACATTCCTGACGAGGTCCGAGAGCCTGGCGAATTCAGCATCGACGTCGCCGACGCGGAACTCGAGGATGACGGTGTGGTTGTCGGCGGGGCGGGCGATGTCGCCGCCGAACAGCATCAAGGTGCGCGTGCTGCCAATCGCCAGCGTGCAGGCCGGTGTCGCCAGTTCCGCGAAGTCTTCCGTGTAGACCGTCACGGGCATGCCCGTGATCTCGCCGTAGAAGCGCACGAGGCGCTGAACGTCCGAAGTGATGATGCGGACAGAGACGAAATTCATTGCTTTGGCTCCTGATCGTTGAAGCCGTGGCCGGCTCCCATCCGACCTATAGGCTAGGCCTCCGGACAGCTTTCCGTCAGGAAGGATTGCTGTGAGCCTGCACCAGCGCACGCGCTGCTTACCCCGTCAGCAGCGCCAGTTCCTCCGGTGTCAAATGCCGTGCCGTGCCCTTGGCGAGGTCGCCGAGCGGCAGGCGGCCGATGGCGATGCGGATGAGGCGCAGGACCTCGACGCCGTGCGCGGCGAGCAGGCGGCGGATGTGGCGGTTGCGGCCTTCGTCGAGCACGATCTCCAGCCAGGCGGTGCGGCCACCGCTGCGCAGCAATTCGATCGAGCTGGCGCTCAGGATCTCGCCGTCGACGCTCACGCCCGCGCGCAACGTCTTCAACATCGCCGCGTCCGGCACCGTGCCGACCTGCACGTGATAGGTTTTCGGCAAATGCGAAGCCGGGTCCATCAGCCGGTTGGCAAATCGGGTGTCGTTGGTCATCAGCAGCAGGCCTTCGCTGGCCTTGTCGAGGCGGCCGACCGGCGAGACGAAGGGCAGGTCGAGCCCTTCGAGGCAGGCATAGACGGTGTCGCGCTGCTGCGGGTCGTCGCGGGTGGTGACCAGCCCGCGCGGCTTGTTGAGCATGAGATAGACCTTGCGCTCGGCAACCACCGGCCTGTCGTCGACGACGATGCGGTCGCGGTCGAGGTCGACCCGCAGGGCTGCATTGCGCACCACCTTGCCGCCGATGCGCACACGGCCTTCGGCGATCAGCACCTCGGCCTGCGTGCGCGAGCACAGGCCGAGCTTCGACAGTGCCCGGTTGAGACTGACGCCCAATAGCTTGCTGGTGTGTAGTTTGCCGGCGGGTGGCTTGCCGTTAGGCGGTTTTCCGGCGGGTGGTCGTGCTGCCATGCTGCGGATCGTCCGTTATGACAGACAGATGCCACGGGGGGTGACGGCTTCGCAAGCTGGATGCGGCGAGGGCCGGCAACCCGAGGCCAAGCTTGATCCAGGTCCGCCGCGCATTGGAAGCCGATCGGCGGTTTCAGAATTTGCGCGGGTCGATACCTTTGGTGCCCGGTCCGTAGGGGCTCGGATAGATCTCGCCGATGGTCATCAGTTCGATCTCGCCATCGAGGGTGGAGCCGATGATCTTCACGTCGGGATCATCGCAGCAGAATTCCCAGATCACTTGCCGGCATTCCGCGCACGGCACGCCCGAATAGGGGCCGTGGCAGACGATGGCCTCGATCTGCCGCTCGCCCGCCGCAGCCATCTGCATCACCGCGTTGCGCTCGGCATGCACCGATTGCTGCAAGGTGACGATCTCGACATTGCAGGCGGCGAACAGCCGGCCAGATGAGGTGCGCACGGCCGAGCCGACCTTGTGGTTGGAGTAGGGCGTGTAGGCCTTGTCGCGCGCTTGCGCGGCGGCTGTGACAAGTGCCTGGTCGGCACTCGAAAGCTTGTCGAAGCTGGTCTTCTTCATCGGTCTCTCCACATCCATGCCCCATCCCGCACTGATTCAGGATGGAGCGCTATCTCTTTGCTTTCTTGCGACCTTTCCTGGCTCAAGCGTCCTGCCGCTCCGGCCGTGTAACGAGCCCGGCGGCGAACGGGACGACCGAAAGGAAGAAGCCTACCAGCGAGGCTGGAATGCCGCCGGGTTCGCCCATCAGCACGAGGATGGCGGTCGAGCCGGCGCCCAGCACGATGGTCGCCAACATCGACCAGGAGGGAATGCGCCAGCCGAACGTGGCCGATAGCACGGGCAGCAGCAGGCCCGGCACATAGACCGAGAAGCCGAGCATCAGGATGGTGACGATGCCGGGCACGCTGAGCGCCACCACCAGCGCCACCAGGCCGAGCACGAGCAGCAGGATGCGGCTGGTCCACAGCCTTTCCCTGTCGCTGGCGTCGGGGCGCAGCCGCGAGATCACGTCGCGCTGCAGGGTGGTGGCGGTGATCAGCAATGTCGTGCTGGCCGTCGACATCGCCACCGCCAGGAAGGCGGCCACCAGCACGCCGATGATGCCATGCGGCAAAAGCTGCACCATCAGGTCCGGCATGGCGTTGACCGGGTTGGTGCCGGACGGCAGCAGCGCCTTGGCTGCGACGCCGAGGAAGGTGAGGATGACGCCGAACACGGCCATGATGACGAAGCCGTTGATCAGGCCCTTGCGCGCCGTCTCCGGCGAGTTGGCGGAAAAGACGCGCTGGAAGCCGATCGTGTCGATGAAGCCGGCGGGCAACAGCAGGAACCACACGAATAGCGTCGCAGGCGGCACGTTGGCGAACAGATTGTAGAAGCCGGGAATGTCCCTGGTCGCCTCATAAACATGCGAGACGCCCGGTCCGAAGATGACGAACAACGGCGCCACCACGCCGATGACGACCAGGAAGATGACCGCCTGCAGCACGTCGGTCGCCACCACAGCGAGGAAGCCACCCAGCATGGTATAGACGATGACGACGAGGAAGGCGACGATGGCGCCGGTGGTCGGGTCCATCCCCGAAAACAGCGTGAACACCATCGAGATGCCGAACACCTGCGCGGCCGCCCATGCGAGGTAATTCCAGCTGGTGACCAGCGAGGCGGCGACCCGCACCGAACCCGGATAGTCCTGCGCGACGATGTCGGGCGTCGTCACATGCATGCGCTGGCGCACGATCTTGGCCAGGAAGATGCCCATCAGCAACAGTCCGATCGGGAAGGTGAACCACCACCATGTGCCCGAAATGCCGTAGCGGACCACCATTTCAGGCGTGCCGAACAGGCCGGCAAGCCCGGTCCACGAGGCGAAGGCCGAAATGGTCAGCCACAGCGGCCCCATGCGCCGGCCGGCGACGATGTAGTCTTCCTCGGTCTTGATCGAGCGGGCGAAGAACAGCCCGATTGCGGTGACCGCCACGAGATATACGGCGACAACCGCGATATCCAGATTTCCCATTTTCTACCCCTTCAGGTGCAAAGCCAAATGCCGCGCCACGCCTTGGTGCGGCGCCGTTCTGTCCGTTGCCCCTTTTCGGTGGGGCTTGACGACCCTCTGCAAGATTTGTCACATGCAAAAAACTTTTTTGCAAGTGCTGAATATGGACCATGATCGGAGACTGCGAATGACCCAGGCGAAGGCAAATCTGGCAAACCCGGAACTGGTCGAACGCGGCCGCGCCCGTATCGCCTGGATCCGTTCGCGCATGGCGATGCTCGCCACCCTGCGCTCGGAGTTCCGCGAAACCCAACCCTTCGCCGGCCGGCGCATCGGCGTGTCGCTGCATGTCGAGCCGAAGACTGCGGTGCTGCTCGAGGTGCTCGCCGAAGGCGGGGCCGAGATCGTCGGCACCGGCAATCATGGCTCGACGCAGGACGATGTCGTCGCCTTCCTGCAAAGCCAGGGCATCGGCGTGTTCGGCAGCCGCGCCGACACGCTGGCCGACCATCACGCCAATCTGGCGCGGGTACTGGATGCCAAGCCCGACATGCTGCTCGACAATGGCGCCGACCTTGCCGCCGGCATCATCGAACGCGGCTGGGCGGCCTCCATTCTCGGCGGCACCGAGGAGACGACGTCCGGCGGCGACCGGCTGCGCGGCGAACTGGCCGGCAAGGTGCCGTTTCCGTCGATCGTCATCAACGACAGCCCACTGAAGGCGATCGGCGAGAACAAGCACGCGGTCGGCCAGTCGGTTGTCGAAAGCTTCATGCGCATCACCAATCTGATGATCCCCGGCCGGCGCTTCTGCGTTATCGGCTATGGCTGGTGCGGGCGCGGCATCGCGCAGTACCTGCGGGCGCTGGGCGGCCGCGTGGCGGTCGTCGAGGTCGACGAGATCAAGGCGCTGGAAGCCGCCCTCGACGGCTACCGGGTGGCGCCGCTGGCGGATCTGGCACCATGGGCGCAGGTGTTCATCACCGCCACGGGACGCGCCGGCGTGCTGCCGGCCAGCGCGATTGCCGCCATGCAAGATGGTGCGGTGCTTGCCAACTCAGGGCATTTTCCGTGGGAGATCGACACCGAGGGCATGCGTGCCATGACGACCGGTAGCACCGATCTCGACGGCACCTTGCAGCGTCTCGACCTTGCCAATGGCCGGCATGTCATCCTGGTCGCCGACGGGCGCATGTTCAACCTTGCCGGCAGCGAACCGAAGGGCAATTCGATCGAATCCATGGACATCGGCTTCATGCTGCAGGCGCTGTCGCTGGAGCGGGTGGTGAAGGGCGCTACCGGCGAAAGACCGGCGCCAGGCGCGCAGCCGGTGCCCGACGACATCAACCAACGCATCGCCAGGCTGATGATGGCTACGATGGGGGCTGCCTTGTAACTATAGTAGCTCCTGATTCTATCTCTCTGTTTTGACGCAATTCCTGCCGGAAACCGTTTCACACTTTTCCTGGAATTGCTTGGTCCGGGAAGGATTGTGGGGCATGGCTGGCAAGACTGCGGAAGCGCCGGACTATTCGGTACCGGCCCTGGAAAAGGCGTTCGACGTCATCGAGCTCTTGGCTGAGCAGAAGGACGGGCTGAACCAGGGCCAGATTGCCGAGGCGGTCGGCCGCTCGATCCACCAGATCTACCGCGTGCTGCAGGCGCTGGAACGGCGCGGCTATATCTTTCGCGATCGCCCGGCCGGGCTCTATTTCCTGTCGACCCGCATGTTCGAGCTGGCGCACCGGCATGAGCCGCTGCGCGGCCTCGTCCAGGCAGCGCTGCCGTCGATGCGGCGGCTGTCCGACTCCATCCAGCAGTCCTGCAATCTCGGCGTCCACAATGCCGGAAGGGTACTGATCCTGGCGCAAGTGGAAAGCCCGGCGGCCTTCGGCTTCCGCGTCCGCGTCGGCGCCGAGTTCCCGCTGTTTGCCACCGCCACGGGCCGCACGCTGATGGCGTTCCAGCCGCAGGATAGAGTCAACCAATGGCTGCAAGTCTCTGGTGTTCTTGACGAAAAGGCCGAGGTGGAGCGTGCGCTTGGCCGCATCCGTACCGCCGGCCATGAAGAGGTGGCGGACGGGCTGCAGCCGGGTGTCATCGATCTTGCCTTTCCGGTCATCGGGCCGTTCGGCCACTCCGTCGCCGCGCTGACCGTGCCCTATGTGGCGACCACCTACAGCATGCTCGACCTTGCCACCGTGCGCCACCATGCCGCGCAGGCGGCGCAGGAGATCCGGCTGGTGCTGGCGCCCGAGCCATTAGGCCAAAGCGAGGCCTCGTGACCGCTTCGTTCGCGCCGATAACCAAGACCGTCGTCATCGGTGCCGAGCCGGCCAAGGTCTGGCGGATACTGACGACGCCAGAAATGATCCCGCAATGGATGTCCGACGAGGAGTTGACCGTCAGCCTGCAAGGACAGGCCGGCGGCGCGATCGTGATGCGCGGATTGCTGCACGGAATGCCGTTCGAGAACCATGGCACCATCCGCGCTTTTGAGCCGGGAAGGAGCTTCGCCTACAGCTACTGGAGCACGTTGTCGGCCCCGCGTCTGGCGGACGTGCCCGAAAACCACACGGTGGTCAGCTTCGATCTGGCGCCAGCGGATGAGGGAACGCTGCTGACGCTGACGCTCAGCGATTTTGCCGAACCGGCGATCCGTCCGCATGCCAATCTCTACTGGGGGCCGACCTTGCAGATCCTGAAGGCGGTCTGCGAGCGCGTTTGAGGGCGGGCGTCTCCCCGCGGACGGTCGTCCCGCCCTTACTCTTTGGGGTGTCGGGCGAGAGCCAGCGCGCGGATGCGGTCGGCGACGGCGCTGTCGACCGGGTTGTAGACGGTCAGGCTCAAATCCGGCCGGCCGTCGACCGCGAAGCCCGAATATTCCAGTTCGATATCGCCGAGTTCCGGGTGCTTCAGGCGCTTTGTCCCGTCGCCGTGGCTGAGCACGTCGTTTGCCCGCCACAGGGCGGCAAACTCGGGGCTGGCGCTGCAAAGCTCGTCGACGAGTTCGCGCACCTCGGAGACCGCGCCGGCGCGGGCCGCATCGGCACGAAACGAGCCGACCACGAAACGGGCCAGGTTTTGCCAGTCGTGCTGCCTGGCGCGGATATGGGGACTGAGGAACATGAAGCGCAGGATGTTGCGCTCGCCCTCGGGCAGGGCGCTGTAGTCGGTCAGCACGACCCGCGCGGCGCGGTTCCAGGCAACGACGTCCCACGTAGCGGTCCTGACTATGGCGGGGCTGGCATCGAGCGTGTCGATGAGGCGCTGCAGCCGTGGGCTGACACCCTCGGCACCGGTGTAGCGGACCTCGGGCGGGCGCCCGAGCCCCAGCATGAAAAGATGTTCGCGCTCCGCCTCGGTCAGCAGTAGCCCCTTGGCGATGCGATTGAGGACATCGGCCGAGGGTGCGCCGCCGCGGCCCTGCTCCAGCCATGTGTACCAGGTCGGGCTGATGTTGGCGCGTTGGGCGACCTCTTCCCGGCGCAGTCCCGGCGTGCGTCGGCGGCCCGAAAAGCCGAAGGAAGCCGGATCGAGCCGCGTGCGCCGGTCTTTGAGGAACGCTGCCAGCGAGCCGGCGGAATTGGAGGGCATCCTGTTAGCCATTATACCATGATAAGATCACTACTTTAATAGAATAATAGACCAGCAATATTACGCAGGCAACTGTGCAGGAGATTTTGCATGCGTATCTTTCTCACCGGCGCGACCGGTTTCATCGGTTCGGCGATCGTTCCCGAACTCATCAAGGCGGGCCACCAGGTGGTCGGCGTGACCCGCTCCGACGCCGGCGCCGAGGCGCTGGTCGCGGCAGGCGCCGAGGTGCATCGGGGCACCCTCGAAGATCCCGAGGGGCTGCGCGACGGCGCGGCGAAGGCGGAGGCTGTGATCCATACGGCGTTCGACCATGATTTCTCGCGGTTTGCCGAGAATTGCGAAAAGGACAAGCGCGTCATCGCCGCTCTCGGCGCCGCCCTGGCCGGCTCCGACCGGCCGCTGGTGATCACCTCCGGCGTCGGCATGGGCAGCCCTGGGCATGGCGAACTGGCGATTGAGGACGTCTTCAATGCCAGCCACCCCAATCCGCGCATAGCCTCCGAGCTGGCCGGCAATGCGCTTCTGGAAAACGGCATCAATCTGTCGGTGGTGCGGCTGCCGCAGGTCCACAATCCGGTCAAGCAAGGGCTTATCTCGCCGCTCATCGAGATCGCGCGTGAAAGGGGCGTCTCGGCCTATGTCGGCGAAGGCCGCAACCGCTTCTCCGCGGGCCATCTCCTCGATGCGGCGCGGCTTTACCGGCTGGCCGTGGAAAAGCGGCAACCGGGAGCACGCTATCACGCGGTCGGCGAGGAAGGCGTCGAGGTGCGGGCCATCGCCGAGGCGCTTGGCCGGGGCCTGAAATTGCCGGTCGTCTCCATCGCGCCGGAAAGAGCGGCGGAGCATTTCGGCTGGATGGCAATGTTCGCGCCGATGGATCTGCCGGCCTCCAGCGCGCTGACACAGGCACGATTGGGCTGGCATCCGACCGGCCCGACGCTGATCGCCGATCTCGACGCCATGCGGTATTGATGCGCCTAGCAACGTTTGAGGTGAGCCGAAGTCTCTGAACTTCGTCATCCCTGGGCGAAGCAGGAGCGCAGCTCCGTCGCGGAGACCCTGGGATCCATGCCGCGACCTTAATCATAGGGTGCAGCGGAGCAGAATTCTGCACCGCTGCGGGGCTTCCGAGTCCCGGCATGGATCCCGGGGTCTGCGCTGCGTCGCTTCGCTCCTTGCTCCGCCCCAGGATGACGACTTTTCGGGATCATGCTCCAGGGCTGACCGCGTAGCGCAGATGGACGAGCCCATGCGCCAAGGCCTCGCAGCTCATCAGGGACAACTGCATCTTGCCCGCCAGGCCGCTCTCGCCGAACTCGACGAAGGCCTGGTTGGCGGCGCGTCCATCGATCGCGGGCGCCACGAGAAGGCTCAGTTCATCGACGAGCCCGGCCGCAAGGAACGAACCGTTGATGCCGGCGCCGCCCTCAAGCAGCAGCCGGCTTATGCCGAGTTCGCTGCCGAGCATCTCGAGCACAGCCGCGAGATCGATGTCCGCCGCTTCCGACACGATATAGGACACGCCGTCAGCGGCAAGCTCGGCCAAATGGCTGTCGGCGACGTCGCGCCCAAGCAGCACCACGACATGGTCGCCGCCGATGTCGGGTTTGGAAAAATGGAGCTTGCCCGAGGCATCGAGCGCCACGGCATAACTGCCCGCATCCATTTGCGCGAAATGATAGGGCCGGTCGACCTTGCCGACATTGGCTGGTGGGTGCGCGGCGGCCTTGCTCATCTCGGCCATGGTGACGCGGCCGACGATCCAGGCGTCAGCCGCGAGATCACTGTGGATATGTTCGTAGAGGCTCGACCACTCCGCCCGGGTCCCGTCCGGACTTGTCGTGTAGCGGCTTGGATGAAGGCTGCCGTCGAGTGATGCGAGCATATGGCAGACGATTTGCGGCTTCATACGGGTTCTCCAGATCACAAAAACTTCGCGAGTCAGTCCAAGGTAGTGCCGGGCAGAGGGAATGGAAGCCAAGCATCTCAGGGAGATGTTGCCCACGCTGCAAACCAAAATCCGACAATTCCGATAAATTGCCCGGCACCTCTGTTATATCGAGGTTGCACAAATGGTTGACCCTGGGTTAGCATCCCCAGGCAGGCGTCGGTGGGAGGCTCTTTTTACAGCGGCGGCCAGCTGGAGCGGCATGCGTTTTCGGGCGCAGGGAGGATGCTCCACACTTTGAACCGACGCATGATCCTTCCTGAAACCGATCCCGGTTTTCGGGGTCGTGCGTTCTTGTGGAGGAGGATCCCATGAACAGACGTGAATTCCTGCTGTCGTCCGCGGCTTTCGGCGCCATGATGGTCGCCGCGCCCTCGGTGTTTGCGCAGGACAAGCTCACCATCCTTGGCTCGGTGCCCAGTCTCGGCTTTCCGTTCTTCGTGCACATGCTGAACGAGATCAAGGCGGAAGCCGCCACGCAAGGCGTCAATTTGACCGAAAGCGACGGCCAGAACTCGGCCACCAAGCAGACCGCCGACATCGAGGCGGCCTTGGTGCAGAAGGTCAACGCCATCGTCATCTCGCCGCTCGACGTCAATGCGCTGGCGCCGGCCATCGAGGAAGCGGTCAAGGCCGGCGTTCCCGTGGTGACGATCGACCGCCGTGTCGACGGCGTCGAGGGCATCCTCGCCCATGTCGGCGCCGATAACGTCAAGGGCGGCGAGGCGGAAGCCAACGCGGTGGTGGCGGCGTTCCCCAACGGCGCCAAGCTGTTCCATCTGCAGGGCCAGCCCGGCGCCGGTCCGGCGATCGACCGCAACAAGGGCGTGCACAATGTGCTCGATCCGCTGAAGGACAAGTACCAGATCGTCTTCGAGCAGACCGCCAACTTCGCCCGCGCCGAAGCGCTGTCGGTGACCGAAGCCGGCCTTGCCGCCAACGGCAAGCCGGACGCCATCGTCTGCGCCAATGACGACATGGCGCTCGGCGCCTTGGAGGCCTGTGCGGCGCGCAACTTCACCGACGTCAAGATCTACGGTTTCGACGCGCTGCCGGAAGCGCTGGTCGCGGTGCGCGACGGCAAGCTTGCGGGCACCGTCGAGCAGTTTCCCGGCGAGCAGTCGCGCACCGCGGTGCGCATCGCGGTGGCCTTTGCCAAGGACAAGACCGAGCCGAAGGAGAAGCTGGTGCTGCTGACGCCGATCGTCATAGGCAAGGACAATCTCGACAAGGCGGAGCGGATTGGCGAGACGAAGTAGGGGTTTGGCGGGGATCGGCCGATTGGCAAAGCCGGCGGGACAGCGCTCCCCTCTGTCCTGCCGGACAGAGGGGGGCGTTCAAGCGCTGACAGGCGACATCAACTGCATGGAAGGAGCCACCCTTGCCGCCAGCCGCTGAAGCCGCATCGTCCGAACCCATCCTGCTTGCCGTCGAAGGCATCACCAAGCATTTCTCGGGCGTCACCGCGCTCAGCGACGTCTCGCTCGATATCCGCCCCGGCGAGATCCTCGGCCTGCTCGGCGAAAACGGGGCCGGCAAGTCGACGCTCTTGAAAATCCTCTCGGGCGTCATGCCGCCGTCGGGCGGCCGCATCACTTTCGACGGTGCCGATTATCATCCATCCAGCCCGCAGGATGCCAAGCGGCTCGGCATCGTCACCATCTACCAGGAGCTCAGCCTGATCCCGACGCTGACGGTGGCGGAAAACATCTTTATCGGCCGCGCGCCGACCGGTCCGCTCGGGCTGGTCAGCTGGAGGCGGATGGAGCAGGACTCCCGCACGATCGTCGCCCGCGTCGGCCTCTCCATCGATCCGATGACGCCGGTGTCGGCGCTGTCGGTGGCCGAACAGCAACTGGTCGAGATTGCCCGCGCCCTGTCGCTGAAAAGCCGGCTGATCATCATGGACGAACCGACCTCGGCGCTGACCGAGACCGAGGTGCAGCGGTTGCTGTCGATCATGGACCGGCTGCGCAAGGACAAGGTCGCCATCATGTTCGTCACCCACCGGCTGGAGGAAGCCTCCGCCATCTGCGACCGCATGACGGTGCTGCGCGATGGGCGGCTGGCCGGGCATCTCGACCGTGAGGGTGGACCGATCGCCCTGCCCAAAATCATCGAGAAGATGGTTGGCCGCGCGGCGTCCGAGCTCTACGCCCGGCCGGCGCAACGCGCGGTGGCCGGCGATGTCGTGCTGTCGGTGCGCGGCCTGCGCACCGTGCGCGATCCCGAAGCGCCGCACGCCATCGTGCTCGACGGCGTCGACATCGACCTCAAGGCCGGTGAAATCCTCGGCGTTGCCGGGCTTGTCGGGTCGGGCCGCACCGAGCTGGCGCGCGCCATCTTCGGCGCCGACCGTATCGCGGCCGGCACCATCACGCTCGATGGCAAGCCGATCGCCCCGGCATCGCCCGCAGACGCCATTGCGCTCGGCATCGGCCTGCTGCCGGAGGACCGCAAGCACCAGGCGATCTTTGCCGCGCTGGGCATCCTGCCGAATTTCTCCATCGCTTCGCTGGGCAGCTTCAGCAACGGTTTCGGCTTCATGGCCGAGCGGCGCGAGCGCGATGCGCTGTCCGGGTTTCGCAAAATGCTGTCGATCCGCATGGCTTCGGCCGAGCAGGCTATCGAAGGCCTGTCGGGCGGCAACCAGCAGAAGGTGATCCTGGCGCGCTGGCTGGCGCGCGATCCGAAAGTGCTGATCGTCGACGAGCCGACGCGCGGCGTCGATGTCGGCGCCAAGACCGAGGTGCACCAGATCCTGGTGCAGCTTGCGGCGCGCGGCATTGCGGTGATGATGATTTCGTCCGAGCTGCCCGAGGTGCTTGCAGTGTCGGACCGCATCGTCACCATGCGCCGGGGCCGCATCACCGGCCAGATGCCGGGCGTCGAGGCAAACGAGGAAAGACTGATGGAACTGATGGCACTCGACCGCAAGGAGACACTATGAGCGTGGCGGGGGAACAGGATCAGCGCGGCGGCATCAACTTCGCGCGGCTTTTGATGAGCTTCGGGCCGCTGCTGTTCCTGGTGGCGCTGATCATCGTCTTCACCGTGCTGAAGCCGAGCTTCATGGACCCGATCAACCTGTTCAACATCACAAGGCAGATCTCGATCACCGGGCTGATCGCGCTCGGCATGACCTTCGTCATCCTCACCGCCGGCATCGACCTGTCGGTCGGTTCGCTGCTCGCCTTCTGCGGTATGGTCGCCGCCGTGGTCGCCAAGGGTGGCTCCGCCAACACGCTGTCGCTGTCGACGAGCGGCACGCAAGGATTCGGCTGGTTCGCAGCACTCTTGGCCGCCGTCGTTGTGGGCGCTGCTGCCGGCGGGGTGCAAGGGCTTGTCATCACCCGGCTGAAAGTGCCGCCCTTCGTCGTTACGCTGGGCGGGCTGACGGTGTTTCGCGGGCTGACGCTGACCATCTCAAACGGCGGCCCGATCTCGGGCTTCGACGCCTCGATGCGCTGGTTCGGCACCGGGCTGATCGGCCCCGTGCCGGTGCCGGCGCTGATCTTCGCCGCGGCCGCCATCCTGTGCCATATCGTGCTGCGCTACACGCGCTACGGGCGCGCTGTCTACGCCGTCGGCGGCAATGCCGAGGCGGCAAGGCTGTCGGGCCTGCGCGTCGACCGTATTCTGGTCTCGGTTTATGTCATCGTCGGCTTCTTCGCCGGCCTCGCGGCCTTCGTGCTGTCGGCGCGGCTGAATTCCTCGGAAGCGGTCGCCGGTATCGGCTACGAGCTGACGGTCATTTCGGCCGTCGTCATCGGCGGCACCTCGCTGTTCGGCGGCATCGGCTCGGTCGGCGGTACGGTGGTCGGCGCGGCGCTCATCGGCGTGCTGCAGAACGGGCTGCAGTTCAACAACGTCTCGTCCTATACGCAAAGCATCGTCATCGGGCTCATCCTGATCCTGGCGGTGGCGTTCGACCGGTGGCTGAAATCGCGGGTGAGAAGGTGAGGGGGACGGTTGTCCCTTCTCCCACAAGGGGAGAAGGGGAGCCCCCTTTCTTGCAAAACAGCCGTCCTTTGCTAGAAAGGTTTTGGCGGGTGGCATCGTGAGAGAACCTCATGTTTGCCGATATTATCAGACCGATCACCCTAGGTTTTTCGCTGCTGCGGCGGTTCTGGCCGCAACTCATGGCACTCGTGCTGGCCGGCGTGCTGGTCGGCGATCTCCTCATGCAGCTCGCGGCGAAGGTGGCGCTGGCCAATCACTTCGCCGGGCGCGGCTGACATAGGCGCGCATCGGCTGGACCCGCCAGCGCCCGGCGTCGATGGCGGCATCGGACGGCAATTGCGGCGGGGCGTGGGCGGGCAGGGCGCCGAAGGCCCCCATCAGGCCGGCGACAAGCAGGGCGGCGATGGTTCCCGCGCCGGCCGTTATCCAGGTTTGAAATCTTGAGCGGGCAGTCTTGAACATCCCAAACTATGCACGTCGACGATCAGCCACCCCTGCGCAGTCTAGAAAGAAAAAATTGCCGATGGAACCCGCAAATGGCTGGTCCAGCCTCACGCTGCTTCGCGCGCCCATAGAAGATGGCCATGGCGACGAAAATACCGTGCCACCAGCCGTTGTTGCTTGGCCCTGACCAGGTCGGGCAAGCGCCGCTCCTGGCGCCAGCGCGGTATGTTGCGCCAGCAGGCTATGAAGCGGGCGGCGTCCTCAATGGCCTCTTCCGCCGAGAGCGCCGGGCCAATCGCGGCCAGGAACAGCGCCTCCGACGGTTTCAACTCGTCGATCACTGCCTTGCGCCTGACGTGATCCTGACGGGCGTGGGCGATGCCGTTTCGGCGGATGGCTTCGAAGGCTTCAAGCAGGGCCAGGCTGTCGCCGGCGTAACCGCAGGAACGGGCAAAATCGGTGGCAAAAGCGTCCATTATCGCTCCCGGGTCTGATGCAGTGGGCAGGTTCGTGTCTGACTCACATTTTCATATATATGAAAGCATAACTCAAATTGCACTAGAAGAAAAACTTCGGGGAAAGTTTGAAAACTGCGACTCGACTCCCGGCGCAAAACACAGGAATATGCGAACAAATCAGGAACAACGATGAGGCAGGGGCGATGGCATTGCCGGGCAGGGAACCAACAATCGCGCATGTCGCCTCGATCTCGGTCGAGTGCGCGGATTGCGGCCGCAACCGTTGGTGGCGACCCGATCAGCTGAAGCGGTTCGGCGTGACGGGGAACACGCCGCTTGCCGCTCTGTCGGGCCGCATCGTCTGCGCGGCCTGCCGTGCCGACGGACTGCCAGGAGCGACCGTTACGATCCAGGCGGCCTTCATCGACGAGCGCCAGCGCGTGCGCAGCGAAGCGCAGATGCTGAGCGATCGCGAGGTGCCGCTGGAGGGAGCGAGGCGGGCTTGAGTCTTGTCGAAGGGTGAACGGCCGGTTCGCGTGAGTGAATTGATCGTGCCAGTGGCACGATCAAAGGCCAGCGAACGCCGGGACGCTGCGAAGCAGCGGGGACCCGGCAGGTGGATCCTGCGCTACCCGGCCCTTCGCAAGCTCAGGGCGTTCAAGGCTCGAAAAGCCAAGCAATTGGCTTTTCGTCCGCTGTGCGGACCGCCTTTCACCCCGCAAGGGGAGAAGGCAAGAAGCGCTCCTCAATACCCCAGCAATTCCTTCAGCGGAATCACGCGCCAGACATGTTTGATGGCGTAGCGGTTGAAGGTCAGCGTCTTCGGCGGATTGTACTGCTCGACCACCAGCTCGCCCGCCGTGCGCTTGACCAGCTTCTTGATGAAGGCCTTGCCGTTGCGCTCGTTTTCCTCGGGGAAGGTCTCGATCACCACATGGTCGCCGGGCACCGCGTCGCGGCCGCCGCAATAGATCAGGTCGCCGGGCTCATAACGCGGCACCATGGAATCCGAGAGCACGTGCAGGGCGAACACCTTCGGCAGGTTGCGCACCCCCGGCGGGCGCTGGACGTAACCCGCCGGCTCGCCGTTGAAGGTGAAATCGCC
>NZ_RZPQ01000570.1:0-3867 GCF_003999135.1 Mesorhizobium sp. M7A.F.Ca.CA.004.06.1.1
CGGTCAAGCACCCGCCGCGCCGCCGCTCTGCGACGTCACAGGCTTCGACGCCTGCGACGTGGTGCGCACGCCGGCGTTCGGCGTCATCGTCTACCGCGTCGAACTTGGCGAGCGGGTCACGTCCGGACAGCCGATCGCCGACATCGTCGCGCCCGCTGCGATTGGCGGCGATGCCCGTATCACCGTCCATGCGCGTACTGACGGCGTGGTCGTCACCCGCAGACTGAAGAAGCTGGTGGCGGCCAACCAAGTCATCGCCAAGGTAGCCGGCACCGAGCCGCTTTCCCATCGCAAGGGCTATCTTCTGGAGGATTGATAACATGTCGCTCGAAAGCTGCTCCGGTTTCGAGAAAACGACATGCATGCCTGTCACTGCGAGACACCGACCGGCATGAGCGCAACGGCGGCCGTCCAGGTTTCAGTGGTCGAAGGCG
Organism: Mesorhizobium sp. M7A.F.Ca.CA.004.06.1.1; assembly: GCF_003999135.1. Taxonomy (NCBI): domain Bacteria; kingdom Pseudomonadati; phylum Pseudomonadota; class Alphaproteobacteria; order Hyphomicrobiales; family Phyllobacteriaceae; genus Mesorhizobium; species Mesorhizobium sp. M7A.F.Ca.CA.004.06.1.1. Next base: position 435 of record NZ_RZPQ01000570.1, read on the forward strand.
CACGTCACACCTGGGCCATGCCGCCATCGACGGCCAGTTCTGCGCCGGTTGTGAAACTGCTCTCGTCGCTGGCGAGGAAAACAACCGCGGCGGCCACCTCGTCAGGCCGGCCCATGCGCCCGAGAGGGATCATGCTGGAAAGCGCGTCTCGAATCTGTTGCGAGGCCCCGGCCATCATCGCCGTATCGGTCGGGCCGGGGCTGACGACGTTGACACGAATGCCTTTGGGAGCAAGTTCGTTGGCCCAGGTGCGGGTGAACGAGCGGACAGCGGCCTTGGTGGCGCCGTAGACGCCATATCCTTTGGTGCCGATGTCGCCTGCGATAGAGCCGATCAACACGATCGTTCCGCCTGGCTGCATGAGGTTGACGGCACCTTGTGCTGCGAAAACCAGAGAGCGCACATTCAGACCGAATGTCCTGTCGAAATGATCCTCCGAAATATCTTCAAGCGGGGCGTATTCGGAAAGGCCGGCATTCACAATGAGCACGTCGATACGCCCGCGTTCCGATCTGATCTGCTCGAATACACGTTCAAGATCCGCTCTGTTGCTTGCATCCGCCAGGACCGTCCGGATGCTGCCGGTGCCCGCCGCTTCCAAGGCGCCGTCCGCACCCTTGCGGCTGGTCGCATAGACCTGCGCTCCCTCACTGGCGAACCTTTGTGAAACTGCCCCGCCGATACCGCCGGCACCGCCGACAACCAGTGCGATCTTGTTTGCCAATCTGCTCATGTGAACTCCATCAAAAAGTGATGGCTCAAGATATATGCTCTATACCTACGGTCAATTACGCACTACAACTAGAGCAGATATCGAGGAGTATACCTATGTCCGCCGTGACTGAAGACTTGCCCGTCAAGGTCAGCCCACCCCGTCGTCCTAAGCCCGTGTCCGTCGAGGCGTTGATAGATGTGCAAAAGGCGCGGCCGGCACTTGAGCAGATCGCCAACAAGTGGTCGGTCCTGATTCTGACCGTTCTGTGCACTAGGCCGTCGAGATTCAACGAGATCATGCGGCGCCTGGACGGCATCACGCACAAGGCGCTCGCCGATGCGCTGAAGCGTCTGGAACGTAACGGTCTCATTCGCCGTGAAGTGCTGACGACGACGACGCCGGTCGGTGTCGAATACACGATCACTTCGCTCGGCCACTCCCTTCGGCAACCGTTCGAGGCGCTTTACGAATGGTCGATGACCTACGGGCCGGAACTCGAGCGCGCGCAAGACGAATACGACCGCGTTCGAGACTGATCACGTCCCCGGCCAGGCAGGCTTCTATTGCTCTGACGACACCCTGATAAAGGCCAGGAACGCCAAGGTAACAGCCGTTCGCATTCAGTTCTCCCCCAAGTTAAGGCCTGACCTTACACGGCAACTGCCGGTTTCGCATCCTGTCGCTCTGAGTTTACCTGCGGCTGATCGAGCCAAACAACTACTCCCCAGAATGAGGAAATTACTATTATGGCGCATGGACTTCTACGACCCCGTGCGTGCCGCGCCTAATCTGGCGGCGTCCATTCTCTCCCATCGACCGCTGATGACGATTCAGCCCAAAGATTAGAGAAATCGGACGTCCCTTCTTCACCGGGTGAAGTGGGACCAACACCGCCCACGGGCGGGAGGAAGCGTCCTTGACCGAAATAGAGAAGCGCAGCGGAGCAAGCGACAGTGGCCGGGACTGATCTTAGCCACTGTGGCATTCCTTCCGCGTATTCTGTCCAAGCTACGCCCACGGCGTCCTCGAATGGATTGGGTCTGACTGAAGACCGCCTTCGCTTCGGCTCGATCGTCTTCCCGTAACGACGTCGCTGCGTTCTCTTCCCCTGGTCGCTGCGCGTCCATTCCTCGGCGGCCCAAGAAAGCCTCGCGCCGCCGTTACTTCGTTTCAGCCCCTTCGGGATGCAGACCGATCGTCTCCGGCCTCACGACCACCATCGAGAGATGGGTGCGGCCCGAGAAAAACAGAAGGAACCACCACGATGGCTACGGTCGGCACATTCTCGCGCACCGCGAACGGCTTCTCCGGTTCGGTCAAGACCCTCAACCTCAACGTCAAGACTGTGACGTTCTCTCCGGTCGATGGCGACAATGAAAAGAGACCCGACTTCCGCATTTTCGCTGGCGCCCCGAGTTCGGGACGGCCCTGGAAGAAGACCTCGCGCGAGAGCCGCGACTACCACTTCGTCAAGCTCGACGATCCCAGCTTCCCCGCTCCGATCTACGCGAGCTTGGTCGAGACCGACACCGGGGGCGACTTCTCGCTCATCTGGTCACGACGCGCCGCGGAGTGATCCGTCAAGCACTAAGCCCGCCGCAAGGCGGGGCTTTGTCCTGTTCAAGTCCGCCGATGCCTAAGCTCTGCCAGCATGAAGTCAAAAAAATGAGGATCCGAGGCCCAGGCGATGTTGACGCGGATGCCTGCCTTGGCAGGTTGGCGCTCCGGCGAAAACACGGTACCAGGTGCGATAAAAATCCCCTGGCGAGCGCCTTCCCGGGCGAGGGCGATGTCATCGACATACTCGGGAAGCTCCAGATAGACGTAGTATCCACCTGTCGGCTCGGCAAAGAGCTTAAGACCCATCTTCTGAAGGCGGGGAACGACCGTCTCGGTGGCCTGCTGCACACGCTGCGCCAAACGCTTGAGGTGGCGCCGATAGTGACCTTCACTGATCAATCCATGGATCAACCGCTCAATGTGTCCTGAGCTGTTGACTGTCGTCAGCATCTTCAACTCGGCAAGGGAAGCGATAAGGTCGGGGCGCGCGGCGATATAGCCGCAGCGCAGGCTGGCCGACAACGTCTTGGCAAAGGTGCGCACGCAGATGACGTTCCGCAACTGGTCGAGAGGCGCAAGGCCAACGCCACGGACCGTCGGCAGGTCGACGAACGGGTCGTCCTCGACCACCAGCATGTCGCAGCGCGCGGCGATCGTCAGGATCGAGTGAGCCGTCGGCAGGTTGGTCGAGCTGCCGGTTGGATTGTGCGCAAGCGATTGTGTGAAGAACAGCTTCGGACGCTCGCGCTCGGCCTTGCCGGCGAGATCGTCGAGGTCCGGACCGGTCGGCGTCCGCTTCACGCCGATCATGCGGATCTGCGCCAGCTTCAGCTTGGCGAAAAGCGGGTAGTAGCCGGGGTCGTCGACCAGCACGGTATCGCCGGCGACGAGGAAGCGGCGTATGATCAGGTCCAGTGCGTGGTTGGCGCCGAATGTCAGCAGGATCTGGTCCGGGCTCGCCTGCACCTCGCGCTCCATGAGGTCGAAGGCGAGGCGCTCGCGCAGCGCCGGCAGGCCCATCGCCGAACCATAGCCGTCACTGCTGGACCTCTGGTGCCGGCCGAGCAGCCCGAGATGGCGGCGCACTTCCGATTCCTCCATCCATGAGGCGGGCGGCCGCCCGTCACCGACGCGGATCGAAAAGCTCTCCTCCAACTG
>NZ_RZPQ01000571.1:0-3867 GCF_003999135.1 Mesorhizobium sp. M7A.F.Ca.CA.004.06.1.1
ATTGACGGTTGTAGCCGGAGGGGCAGCGGGCGACTTCGCCAAGCCTCGGGCCGGATGGCCATCCGGCCCGAGGCTCAATCGCTTCCATCGCACATAATCATCTCGTGCAGATACAAGGGGCGGCGCCGACGCTCGGAATTGGCCATTCCGACGAAAACTGAAAACTAGACCAGTTCCTCGCTGTGGCGGATATCGACACCATACTCCGCAGCCGAATCCAGCACCGTATGCCAAAGGCTTTCGGCGAAGGTCGCAAACACCAGAAGGTTGAACACCGCCTGCCCATCCGGCCGATCGCCGCCGCGCCAGAGCGTGACGCTGGTGTGATCCATCGATGTCGCGGCGGCGGCGCCAACCGGGAACGTCGTTGGGTGCAAGTCGATCGAAGACAGTTTCGCCAGCATGGTGCGTGCCTTGACGCCCGAAATGCTGATCAAGACCCGTGCATGCGACTGATCCGACAGCGAGGCGGAGCCGGAGAATGCCGGCGTCAACGTCTGCGTCGTGTGCTTGCCGCCGTTTGACAGAACGAAGAACTGATCCGGCCCCGACCAGATCAGCGTGGCATCCGGAGTCTGTACCGCCTTCGGCGCATCCGGTGGCACCGCGCCGAAACGGGCCCTGGCCGCTTTCGCCAGATCAGCCCCTTGGCCGCGCCTCGCCATGATCTGGATCAGGTCAAAATTGCGGATCTCGGTCAGCGAGACGCCGGCCTCGATACCGCGTGCACCATGCACGCCGGCAACAAGCGCCTTTTCAAGGGGACTGCGGGGAGCCCAGGAAAAATCAACCACGCTGGCGCCCTCCATCCGGATCGTAGAAGACGGGATTGCAGAGTTCGACATCGTAGTCTTCGCCGCGCAACGGGTCATGCCCATGCACGATCTCGCCGATGCGTTCGCGGCCGCGTTCGACAAGCGCGAGCCCGATCCACTGATCCGACGTCGGCGAGAAGCAGACCGAGGTGACATAGCCCTGGTCGTTGCCGGGGCCGGGTGTCTGTCCCTTCGGGATGATGTGCGCACCGGAGCGCAGCCGGCGTGCCTTGTCCGTCGGCTTGATGCCGACGACGACCTGCCGGTCCGGGGCTACCAGCGCCTCGCGTCCGGCCATGACGCGGCCGATATAGTCTTTCTTGGTCGACATCATCTTGCCCAGGCCAAGATCGGCCGCCGTCGTCGTGCCGCTCAGTTCCGGTCCGGCGATGTGGCCCTTTTCGACGCGCATGACGCCGAGCGCCTCGGTGCCGTAGGGCGTCACGCCGAATGGCGCGCCGGCCAGCATCAGATTGCGCGCCATGGCATCGCCAAAGCGCGCCGGCACTGAAATCTCGAAAGCCATCTCGCCTGAGAACGAGATACGGAACAGCCGTGCCCTCAGGCCCCCGCGAAGTGCTACTTCGCGCGCGCCCATGAATGGAAAGCCTTCGTTGGAAAGGTCTTCGGCCGGGTCGACGATTTCCCTGAGCAGGTCGCGTGTCTTCGGCCCGGCGATCGAGAATTGCGCCCACTGGTCCGAGACGGAAGTGAGCTGCACGTCGAGCTCCGGGAACAGCACCTGGCGGCAGAATTCGAGATGCTGCATCACCAGCCCGGCCTTGGCCGTGGTGGTGGTCAGAAAATAGTGGTCCTCGGCCAGCCGCGATGTCGTGCCATCGTCATAGACGATGCCGTCCTCGCGCAGCATCAGCCCATAGCGCGCCTTGCCAACGGCGAGGCTGGAGAAGGTGTTGATGTAGACGCGATCGAGAAAGGCGCCGGCATCGGGGCCGTGCACGTCGATCTTGCCGAGCGTCGAGACATCGCAGAAGCCGACGCCGCCGCGCACCGCCTTGACCTCGCGGGTCACCGATTCCAGCCAGTCCTTCTCGCCGGCGCGAGGGTACCATTGCGCACGTTTCCACAGGCCGGTGTCGACGAAGATTGCGCCCTGTTCGGCCGCCCAGTGGTGCGACGGCGTCAGCCGCGTCGCATGAAACGTCTCGTCGCGATGATGACCGGCGAAGGCGCCGATGGCGACCGGCACGTAAGGCGGCCGGTAGATTGTCGTGCCGGTCTCGGGGATCGAACGGCCGCTGACCGCGGCCATGATGGCAAGGCCGGCGACATTGGAGGTCTTGCCCTGGTCGGTCGCCATGCCGAGCGTCGTGTAGCGCTTCAGGTGCTCGACGGATTCAAAGCCTTCGCGTTGCGCCAGTTCGATGTCGGAGGCGGTGACGTCGTGCTGGTAATCGACAAACGCCTTGCCCTTGCCGGCGACGTGCCATAGCGGCGTCAGCGAGAATGCCTCGTCGTCGGCGGCAGGCGCGATACCCACTGTGCCGCTATGTCCCGTGTCACGCGCCGCTGCCGCGCCGGCGGCAAATCCCTCGCTCAGGCAGGCGCCGAGGCCGAAATCGCCATTGGCGGCACCCGCGGCGACCATGCCTGGAGGCGCGCCGTCCGGCACGAAGGCAGATATGTCGTTCTGCCATTTCGGCCGGCCACGATGGTAGGAAGTCAGCCCGACAGCCGGGTTCCAGCCGCCAGAGACCGCGAGGCCGTCCGCTTCGACCTCGGCGCGCGCGCCACCGGTCAGCGAGACCGCGATTTTCCTGACGCCATCCTTGCCGCCATCGACGCCGCTGACGGAACCATGCAGCACCGGGAAGCCGCCCTTGGAGGCCAGCGAACGATGCGCTGGCGACACTTCGGACCGTGCATCGATGACCGCCGCGATCTGCAGGCCGGCCCCGAGTGCAGTCTCGACCGTGCGCCAGCCATCCTCATTGTTGGTGAACAGCGCGAGGCGCTTTGCCGGTGTCGCCGCATAGCGCGCGACATAGGTGCGCATGGCGGACGCCATAATAACACCGGGCGTGTCGTTGCCGGCAAAGACGATCGGCCGTTCGATGGCGCCGGCCGCGACGACGCAGCGCTTCGCCACGATCCGCCACAGCCGCTGTCGCACCTGATGCTGAGGCGGCGAGGGCAGGTGGTCGTTGACCCGCTCGATCGCGCCATAGGCGCCGCCATCGTAGACGCCGAATAGTGCCGTGCGGGTCATGATGCGGACGTCCGGCATATCGGCCAATTCAGCCAGCGTCCGCGACAGCCATTCGGCGGCCGGAACACCATCGATCGTGCCGCCATCCGACAGCAGGCGGCCGCCGGGGACAACATCCTCTTCGCACAGGATGACGCGGGCGCCAGCGCGGCCGGCTGCCAATGCCGCGGCCAAACCGGCCGGACCTGAACCGGCGATCAGCACATCGCAATGCGCCCATGCCTTGTCGTAGTGATCGGGATCGGCGATGCCTGAGGCACGGCCGAGGCCGGCGGCGCGGCGGATCGCCGGCTCGTAGATCGCTTCCCAGAATTTCGCCGGCCACATGAAAGTCTTGTAGTAGAAGCCGGCAACGAAGATCGGCGCGAACAGCTGGTTCACCGACATCAAATCGTGGCGCAGCGACGGCCAACGGTTCTGGCTGGCGGCCTCGAGCCCGTCATAGAGTTCGGCTGTCGTCGCCTTGGTGTTCGGCTCGCGCCGTGCGCCGGTGCGCAGCTCGACCAGCGCGTTGGGTTCTTCCGAACCAGCGGTGAGAATACCGCGCGGGCGATGGTATTTGAATGAGCGGCCGACCAGCTTGACGCCGTTGGCGATCAGCGCGGAGGCGAGCGTATCGCCCTGGAAGCCGGAGAAAGCCTTGCCGTCGAAACGGAAGTTCAGTGGCACCGAGCGGTCGATGAGACCGCCATTGCCGAGCCGATGGGATTGGCTGGAAGTCACGATTGCCGACCCTTCGTCGCTTCGATGTCATGCGGCAGCGTCGAGCCGCCCCTCATCGCCCTGCCGGGCACTTCTCCCCGTATAGTGACGGGGAGAAGG
>NZ_RZPQ01000572.1:0-3856 GCF_003999135.1 Mesorhizobium sp. M7A.F.Ca.CA.004.06.1.1
GTCGTCGGCGGCGATGTAGATGTTGTCGATGTCGCGGTTGCCGGCGATGCGGCGCTGATAGGCATGCAGCGGCATCAGCACGACATTGTCCTGGTCCTGGCCGAAGCCGGTATAGCCCTTGGGCTCGAGCAGGCCGATGATCTTGCAGGAGGTGCGGTTGACGCGGATGATCTCGCCCTCGGGATCGCCGGCGCCGAAGAACTGCTGGCGCACGGTCTCGCCGATCAGGCACACGCCTGTGCCCGAGCGGGTTTCGGATCGCTGAACGGGCGGCCCGACACCAGCTTCCAGTCGCGCGCATCGAGATAGGCGCTGTCGGTGCCGGTGACGCCCGAGGTCAGGCTCTCGGTGCCGAAGATGACGCGGACCTGCTTTTGCGAGGCCGGCGAAATCGCGCGGGCACCGCTGAGATGCGCCACAAGTGCCGCAAGGTCCTTTTCCGCGAGCGGACGCACCACCTGGTCGAGCCCGCCCGGTCCGCCGGGACCGGCCGGACGGCCGGAGCGGACCACCAGCAGATTGCTGCCGAGCTTGGAGATGTCGGCCTTGACCTTTGCTGTGGTGCCCGAGCCGATGGTGAGCATGGCGATGACGGCGGCAACGCCGATGACGATGCCGAGCAGCGTCAGGAACGAGCGCAGCACATTGCGGCGGATCGAGCGCAGCGAGAGGCGGACGGTTTCCCAGATCATGGCTGTGCGATCTCCAGCTTCCTGGAATCCGAAGCGACATGGCCGTCGAGGAAGCGGATTGTGCGTTCGGCATATTCGGCGACGTCGGCCTCATGCGTGACCATGGCGATGGTCAGGCCAAGCTCGGTGTTGAGCCGGGTGAGCAGCTCCATGATCTCGTGCGTGCGGGCGGTGTCGAGATTGCCGGTCGGCTCGTCGGCGACGAGGAGTGTCGGACGCGTGACGATGGCGCGCGCGATCGCCACGCGCTGCTGCTGGCCGCCGGACAGCTCGGCCGGCGTGTGGTGCTCGCGGCCGACAAGGCCGACCTCCGCCAGCGCCTGCATGGCAAGGTCTCGGCGCTCGCGCGCGGCAACACCCCGATAGATCAGCGGCAGTTCGACATTTTCGGCTGCCGTGGTGCGGGCCAGCAGATTGTAGCCCTGGAAGACGAAGCCGACATAAAGGTTGCGCAGCATGGCGCGGCGGTTGCGGTCGAGCCGGCCGGCGTCGATGCCCATGAAGGAATAGGTTCCGGCCGTCGGCGTGTCGAGGCAGCCGATGATGTTCATCGCCGTCGACTTGCCGGAGCCGGATGGACCCATGATGGCGACGAATTCGCCACGCCGGATCGCTAGATCGACGCCGGCCAGCGCATGCACCTTGGCCTCGCCCTGGCCGTAGCTCTTCCAGACCTTGTCGAAGGTGATGAGGGTCGCGCCCGCAGCCACGGCATCAGCTCCGCTGCTGCGACGCGGTGATGATTTGTGCGCCTTCATCCAGGCCAGAGATGATCTCGGTCAGTTCGCCGTCGGTGGAGCCGATCTTGACATTGACCGGGTGCGGACGCCCGTTCTCCAGCACGTAGAGTATGCGCGAGCCGTCGGTGGGCACTGTGGCGGCCTGGCGCTGGCGATTGCCGCCGGGGCGCCCCATGCGGCCGGTGAACAGGTCGCTCAGGCTCCAGCCGCGGGCGGCCTGCTGCGCCGGGCGATAGCGGAAGGCGGTGGCGGGTACGGTGAGCACGCCCTTGGCCTGTTTTGTGACGACCGAAACGGTGGCGGTCATGCCGGGCCGCAGCAACAGTTCGTTGTTGTCGACCTCGAGCCGCGCATTGTAGGTGACGACGCCGTCGGTGGTGACCGAGGCATAGGAGATGTCGCGGATCTCGGCATCGAACGGCCGCTCGGGGAACGCATCCACGGTGAAGCGGGCATGCTGGCCTGACTTGACCGCGCCGATGTCGGCCTCGTCGACCGCCGCCACCAGTTCCATGTTCCTGAGATCGGCGGCGATGATGAACAGCACCGGCGCCTGCAGCGAAGAGGCGACCGTCTGGCCGGGATCGACCGAGCGCGTCAGCACGATGCCGTCGATCGGCGCATAGATGGTGCTCTTGGCAAGGTCGGTCTGCTGCGCCTTGAGGTCGGCCTGGGCGATGGCGAGGTTGGCCTGCGCGCTGTCGAGCGCTGCCTTGGAACGGTCGCGCGTGGCGGTTGCTGCTTCAAGCGACTGGTCGGTCGCCATGCCGCGCCTGGTCAGTTCGGCGGCGCGCACCAGCGCCTTCTCGTTTTCGGCCAGCGTAACCGTGGCGTCCTCGACATTGGCGGCGGCGGCCTTGGCCGAAGCTTCGGCGCGCTCGATCTGGACTTCGAGTTTCACCGTATCGAGTGTCGCCAGCACGTCACCCTTCTTGACCTGCTGGTTCTCCTCGGCCGAGACCGAGCGGATGATGCCGGACAGTTCGCTTGAAATGTCGACCTGGGTAAGGGGCTGTAGCGTGCCGGTCGCCGACACCGCGACGGTGAGGTCGGCCTTGGCGGCAGGCACGGTGGTGTAATCGATCCTGGCCGGCGAGCCGGCATACCACTGATAGACGCCAAGCCCGGCAGCGAGCACGATCAACGCCAGCAGCGCATAGAGCCAGCCGCGCCGGCGCGATTTGCGCCGACCCGTTCTGTCGAGCCCAAGCGCCGTCTCGATGGCGGAATCCGATTCCGTCTTTGGCAGATTGACAATCTGGTCCACGCTGGACCCCTATAATGCGTAATATCCCGTCTGTGCACAGATCAGGCTTACTGGTTCAAATATCAAATTAAATTTCGCCCATGTTGGGATTGAGGCAGGAATGAAAACCCGGAATTACTTGCTCTACGATGTGTTTACGACCGAGCGACTGGCCGGCAATCCCTTGGCCGTCGTGCTGGACAGCAAGGGATTGGACACGGCGGCGATGCAGGCCATCGCGCGCGAATTCAATCTGTCGGAATCGGTGTTCGTGCTGCCGCCGGACAATCCCAAGCACAGAAACCGCATTCGCATCTTCACGCCCGACTATGAAATGCCGTTCGCCGGCCATCCGACGGTCGGCGCCGCGATCGCGCTGGCCGAACTGGCTGAGGAGGGCGGCGCCGGCATCTTCGTGCTGGAGGAAAACATCGGCCCGGTGCGGTGCGCCGTCAGCAAGCATGACGGCAACACTTTTGCCGAGTTCGACCTGGCGAAGCTGCCGGAGCCGCTGAAGCTCGAAGCCGATCCGGAGGCGATCGGTGCGGCGCTTGGGCTGACGCCGCACGAGATCGGCTTCGAGAATCACCGCGTCGCGTTCTGGTCGGCCGGCGTGCCCTACGTCACCATTCCAGTTGCCAATCTCGAGGCGGCGGGCCGCATCCGGCTGGACAACCAGGCCTGGTCGGAACTGGCGCCGCGCAAGAGCGAGTGGGCCTTCGCCAGCCCCTATGTCTACTGCCGCGAGACGGTGAACCACGAAAGCGCCTTCCATGTGCGCATGATCGTGCCCGGCACGCCTTCCTACGAGGATCCGGCGACCGGCTCGGCGGCTGCGGCCTTTGCCGGCGCCATCATGCATTTCGACGCGCCGACCGACGGCATTTCGCAGCTGTGGATCGAGCAGGGGCTGGAGATGGGCCGGCCTTCGCGCATCCGCCTCGAACTGACCGTGCAAGGCGGAAAACTGGCCTCGGCGCGTATTGGCGGCAACGCGATCAAGGTGGCGGAGGGCAAGCTGTTCATCTGATCGAACGCATGCTCGGTCGATTTGTCGGGAAATGATTCCGGCAGGGCTGGACAGGACCGGTGGTGGCGGCTATATGCCCGCCAACGCCGGTTTTTGCCGGCCGAGTGGGTGCGTAGCTCAGTTGGTAGAGCAGCTGACTCTTAATCAG
>NZ_RZPQ01000573.1:0-3855 GCF_003999135.1 Mesorhizobium sp. M7A.F.Ca.CA.004.06.1.1
GCCCACACGATCACAACATTCAACAAGTGGCGCGGCATCGGCGATGCGTCCGACGCAGGGACGTATCTGTTCCGCAACGGCAATTTTTCGCTGGTCCAGTATGACGTCGATGCGTCCTATGACGGCGAGCAAAATCCGGAGACGGTTGTCGACTATAACACCGCGCCCTGAGCATCACACGAGCTTGCAGGCTGCGTCGATCAGGGCGCCTTCGACAGCATCCAGTTGAGCGTGCCGCGCCAGTCGGTCATGCGGATCGGCGTGCCATGGGTGCCGGTCTCGAAGCGGACGAAGCGGGTCGGATAGGTCTTCGATTTGGTCAGGATCGAGCGAAAGAACGCCTCCTGCTTTGCCACGGGGTAGACGACGTCGTGGCTGCCCTGGCCGAAGAAGACCGGCACGCGGCGCTTGAAGGCCGGGCTGGTGAAAAAGCTCTCATCCCACAGCGAACCGAGCAGCAGCAGGCCATTGATGCGTCCGCCTGTATCCTTGCGCGCGGCCAGCTTCCAGCATAGCGCGCCGCCCATCGAGCCGCAGGCGACGAAGATCTTCGCGCCTGGCGACTGTTCGGCATAATGACCGATCAGCGCCGCCACCTGCGCCGCTCCCTTGTCGCCGAAATCGGGGAAATCAGGACTGAGATAGAGGCCGCCATTGCCGGCCATCAGGTTCTTGAGCCGGTTGAAATTGCCGCCGAAGGTGAAGTCGTCGACACCCTGCTTGCGGCTGCCGCCCTGCCCGTGCAGATAAAGCACGATGATGCCGGCGCCCTCGGTCTTGCCTGCGGCGACATGCCTGACATCGCCGGCATCGGTTTTCAGCAACAGATCCTGCTGCATCTTGCGGACGCCGGTGTCGGTGTATTGGGCGTTTACCCGGCGCTCCGGCACCTGGTCACGCTGGTTGATATCGCGCATCTCGCGGTAGTCGATGACGGTATAGGCGCCATTGGTGTCGGACGATAGCGTGGCCGGATAGGCGAAGAGATCGTCCTTGAAGGGTTTTAAGGACAGCGTCTGGCTTTGCGCGGCCGGAGACAGCAACGCGGTCGCGACTGCAAAGGCACAGAAAATTTGGCAGCGGATAGACATGTCCAAGGCATGCGTAATTCGGCTTGGGTTTGTCAATCCTGCAGCACGCCGCCGGCGCCTTCCAGCGCCTCGCGTGTGTCGACATCGACTGACGCCGCCGCGCCGATTTCGACATCGATGACATCGAGCCCTTCGGTCTCGACCAGATGGCGCGCGCCTGTGTCGCCTTCGAGATGGGCGATCGCCGGAAACAGCGAGCGCGGCAAAAGCACAGGGTTGCCGCGCTTGCCGTCATGCGAGGCGCGGACCACCGCGTTGCCGCCGGCCTTGCGGAAAGCATCGATCAATCTGTCGAGGTCATCGGACGTGATATCAGGCATGTCACCGAGAACGATCATCACGCCGGCGGAATCTTCCGGCAGATAGGCGATGCCGGCTTTCAGCGAGGTGGACAGGCCCTCGGCAAAATCGGGATTGTCGGCGAAGGTCACGTCGAGGCCCACCAGCGCAGCGCGCACCCGCTCGCGCTGGTGGCCGGTGACGATGACAGTGCCGGACGCCTTCGAGCCGAGCGCCCGCTCGGCGGTGCGGCGCACAAGCGGCTTGCCGTCGAACAGCGCCAAAAGCTTGTTCGGCCCGCCCATGCGGCTTGAGCGGCCAGCGGCCAGCAGCACGATGCCGACCTTGAGCTGGCTTTTCGCCGGCAGCGGTTCGCGCGGCTGCGGCCGTGTCGGGATTTCCATCAACAGCCCGCCGACCCCCATGGCGGCAATATCCCTGGCCGTCACGTCGAGGCCAGCGATCAACCGGTCCAGCACCCAGTCGAAACCATTCTCCTTGGGGCTGCGGGCGCAGCCGGGCGCGCCGATGATGCGCTTGCCATCGAGCGTGCCGAGCACCAGCAGATTGCCGGGATCGACCGGCATGCCCGCGCGGATGACTGCACCACCCGCCTTCTCGATCGCCGCGGGAATGACATCGGCAAAATCGCTCATCGCCGAAGCGCCGAAGATCACCACCATGTCGTTGTCGCGCGCCAGGGAGACCGCGGCCTCCGCCACTGGCGCGACCTCATGCGGCGTGCGGCGCTCCGCAGTCAGCCTGCCGCCCGTACGCGCCAGCCGCGCTTCGGTGACGCGCAGCGTCTTGTCGAGCACGGAAGGCTTGATGCCCGGCAGAACCGTCTGGATGACGCCGACACGCACGGGCCGGTAGGCATTGACGGCAAATATCTCGCCCGCGGCGCAGATTTCTGTCGCAGCGTCGACCAGCGCTGAACTGACCGCGAAGGGAATGATCTTCACGGTCGCGACCATCTGGCCTTTCTCGACCGGCGCATGCTGCGCCAGCGTGGCGATGGTGATGGCGGGATCAATGGCATTGATGGCATCGATGACAGCGGCATCGACCGTGAAGATGCCCGGCGCCTTGGCATGGAGATTGACCCGCCCGGTCGCGGCAGGCCTGGCTTCGATCCCGCGAAAGGTCATGCTCTCGGCAATCGTTTGCGCGGCCGCATCCTCGCCGAGGTCGTCCTCAGTCAGCACAGCCGCAACGACCTCGGAAACACCGGCAGCCCGCAGCAGCGCCACATCTTCAGCGCTCAGCCTGTGCGCCTTGCGGAAGCGGCGTTCGCCGGCGGTGGTGGAGTGCGCCAGCACCGCGCCTTCCGCGGTCTCGATCGGGATCGGGCCGAATTTCACGCCGCCGCGCCCTTGGCATCGAGACCGCGCGAGCGGAAGGCGTGGATTGCCTGGGCCAACACCGCAACGGCGATCTCTCCCGGGCTGGCAGCACCGATGTCGAGCCCGATCGGCGCATGGATACGGGCGATCTGATCGGCGCTCGCGCCCAGCGCCAGCAGGCGTTCGACCCGCTTGGCATGCGTCTTCCTGCTACCGAGCGCCCCGACATAGAAACAGTTGGCGTCGAGCGCGGCCTTCAGCGCGAAATCATCGACCTTCGGGTCATGAGTGACGGCGGCAAGCGCCGTATAGCTGTCGAGCGGCTGACGCTTCAGCACATCCTCCGGCCATTCGGCATGAAGCGCCACATCGGGAAAGCGGTCCGGCGTGGCGAAGGCGGTGCGGGGGTCGATTATCTCCACGGGATAGCCGGCGATCCTGGCCATCGGCGCCAGCGCCTGGCTGATATGGACAGCGCCAATCACGACCAGACGCGGCTGCGGCAGATGCGCGTTGAGAAAGAAATTCCGCCCCTCTGCTTCGACCGAACCGGAGTTGCCTGTGCGGAACGCCCTGGCGATCGCGGCGCCAAGATCGCCGGCGACCTGATCGCCTTCGCGCACGATGCGGTCGCGGCCGTCACCGAGATCGGTGACCAGGATCGCCGCGCGGCGAGCGCGTCGTTCGGCGTTCAAAATTTTTAAGGCGTAGGGATCCATCCGAGATCAGCCCAGTCTTTCCACGTACACCTTGATGCGGCCGCCACAGGACAAGCCGACCTGCCATGCGGTCTCATCGGCAACACCGAACTCCAGCATCCTGGCCTTGCCGCTGTCGATGACGTCGATGGCCTCACTGACCACAGCGCCTTCGACGCAGCCGCCCGAGACGGAGCCGTGGAAATTGCCGTCGGCGTCGATGACCAGATGGCTGCCTACAGGTCGGGGCGCCGAACCCCAGGTCTCGACCACAGTCGCGATGGCCACGTCCTTGCCGTCCTTCATCCAGCCCTCCGCGATGATCAGCGGGTCGCGGGCCTCATCCAGATAAATGCTGCTTTCCATGACCGTTTCTCCAGAAGTCTGTTTTTCTCGGGATCTGTTTTCCGGGTGGGAAAGATATGGTTATGCGGCGTGCCT
>NZ_RZPQ01000574.1:0-3852 GCF_003999135.1 Mesorhizobium sp. M7A.F.Ca.CA.004.06.1.1
CAGCACCACCAATGCTAGCCTGAGCAGCGATGGAAGCCAGGCCTTCATGCCGGCCTCGCCGCACGCTTCACCAGCCCTTCGACGGTCACGCGGCCAAGCGGCTTGCCGTCGGCGCCTTTGACCGGCAGCGCCGGCCGGCCCGACCACAACAATTCGGCCAGCGCGTCGCGCTGGCTCGCATCGCCGGGGATCGCCTCACCTTCGGCGGAGCCCTTCTCCACGGCATCGCGGACCCGGCCGAGCGACAGCAACCGGAACGGCCTTTCGCTGGCGCCAACCAGGGTCTCGACGAAGGCGCTTGCCGGCTTTGCCAGGATCTCGGCCGGCTTGGCGTATTGCACCAGCTTGCCGGCATCCATGACCGCGATCTTGTCGCCCATATGCACGGCCTCTTCCATGTCGTGGGTGACGAGGATGATGGTGGTGCCGAAGCGCTTCTGGATCGCCAGCAGATCTTCCTGCGCCTTGGTGCGGATGATCGGGTCGAGGGCGCCGAACGGTTCGTCCATCAACAGCACGTTGGGTTCGGCGGCGAGTGCGCGGGCAACACCGACGCGCTGCTGCTGGCCGCCGGACAGTTCGTGCGGGTAGCGAGGCCCGAAGGCTTCGGGATCGAGCTGATAGAGCGTCATCAGTTCGTCGACCCGGGCCTTGATACGGTCCTTGTCCCAGCCAAGCAGCACCGGCACGGTGGCAATGTTCTGTGCCACCGTGCGATGCGGAAACAGGCCGTGCCCCTGGATAGCGTAGCCGATGCTGCGGCGCAGCTCGTAGCCGGGCAGCGAACGATTGTCGGCGCCGTCGAGCTTGATGATGCCCGAGGTCGGCTCGACCAGCCGGTTGATCATGCGCAGCAGCGTCGTCTTGCCGGAACCGGACGTGCCGACAATGACGGCGATGGTGCGCGGCTCGATGACCATCGACACGTCATCGACCACGGTCGTCGCGTCATAGCGCTTGGTGATGCCTTCGATCTCGATCATGCCGTTTCAACCCTGCGCCTGGTGGCGGTCATTTCGATCACCGCATCGAGGATGATGGCGGCGGCAAAGGCGAGCGCGACCGTTGGCACCGCGCCAAGCAGCACAAGGTCCATCGCCGTCTGGCCCACACCCTGGAAGACGAACACGCCGAAACCGCCGCCGCCGATCAGCGCGGCAATGGTGGCGAGGCCGATGTTCTGCACCAAGACGATGCGGATGCCGGTGAGGATGACAGGAAAAGCCAGCGGAAACTCGATGCCGAACAGGCGCTGCCTGTCGGTCATGCCCATGCCGCGCGCCGCGTCGTTGGCCGCGCGCGGCACGCCGGCCAGACCGACCACGGTGTTGGCCACCACCGGCAGCAGCGAGTAAAGGAACAGCGCCACAAAAGCCGGTGCGGTGCCGATGCCGCGAATGCCGAGCGCGGCAGCTCCCGGCACATGCGTGGCAACCCAGCCGAGCGGCGCGATCAAAAGGCCGAACAGCGCGATCGAAGGAATGGTCTGGATGATATTGAGCGCGTTGAGAACGCCGGCGCGCAGACTTTCGACACGATGGCAGAGAATGCCGAGTGGCAGGCCGACGACCACCGCCGCAAGCAGCGACCCTAGCGCCAGCGTTACATGCTTGGAGCCCTCTGCCCAGAAACTGTCGGCGCGGTTGAAATATTCCTTCAGGATCGACAGATTGTCCCAGCTTCCCGAAATCAACAGCAGCCCGATCGCCAAAGCCGCGACCACAAGCACGCCAACCCGCGCCAATGGCGACAGGTTCAGCCTTGTCAGCACGTCGGCGAGCAAAAGCGTGAAGGCAAAGATCAGAATCCAGAAACCGGAGGCTGGCGAAACTCTGGCGAAGGTGTTGCCCGCCGGCGTGAGAAATGTTCCGGCGACACCGATCAGCAGCGCGAGCGCGGCAAGCGCCATCACGCTGGCGGCAAGGCGCAGCACAAGTGGTGTCTTGAACAGCGCAATGAGTGCTGCGGCGACAATGATGGCGAGCAGCAGCGTCCCGGTCGTTGCCGGCAGCGCATCGAGAATCGAGCGCGCCTGGCCGGGGACGATGCGGTTGGCACGGAACGTGGCAAAGGGGGCGGCGAAGGCCGCATAGGCTGATATCGCGGCGATGACCACGCCGAGCTTGTCGAAGCGGATGTTCACGCCCTGCCCCTTCAGTCGATCCGGCGCGCCACGAAAGCGGCGCGCCGGAATCGTCCTACTTCAGGAAGCCGTTCTTCTTCAGGAAGTCCTCGGCGACGCCCTTGACCGGCTCGCCGCCGACCTGAACGCGACCGTTCAGTTCCTGCAGGGTGACGAGGTCGAGCTTGGCGAAAACCGGCTTCAGCAGCGTCTCGATCTCGGGATGCTCCTTCAGCACCGCTTCGCGGATGATCGGCGCCGGCTGGTAGACCGGCTGCACGCCCTTGTCGTCGTCGAGCACGACGAGCGCGGACGGTGCGATGCCGCCATCGGTGCCGTAGACCATGGCCGCAGTGGCGCCATTGGTCTGGTTGGCGGCCGCTGCGATGGTTGCCGCCGTGTCGCCGCCCGAGAGGGTGATCAATTGCTCAGGCTTCAGCGTGAAGCCATAGGTGGTCTGGAAAGCCGGAAGTGCGGCCGCCGAATTGACGAACTCGGCGGAAGCCGCCAGCACCACCTGACCGCCGCCCGCGACATATTTGCCGAAGTCGGTAAGCGTGGCGAGCTTGTTGGTCTCGGCGACTTCCTTGCGAAGCGCGATCGCCCAGGTGTTGTTTGCGGGCGACGGCGACAGCCAGACGATCTTGTTGGCGTCGTAGTCGAGCTTCTTGGCCGTTTCATAGGCCTTGGCGGCGTCTTTCCAGACCGGGTCGTCGGCCTTTTCGAAGAAGAAAGCGGCGTTGCCGGTGTATTCGGGATAGATGTCGATCTCGCCGGCGGTGATCGCCTTGCGCACCACCGGCGTGCCACCGAGCTGGATACGGTCCGATGTCTTGATGTTGTTGGCGTTGAGCACGAGCTGGATGATGTTACCCAGCACGCCGCCCTCTGTGTCGATCTTCGAAGAGACAACCACCTGGGCATTGGCGGAAGCCACCGTGATGCCGAGCGCCAATGCCGCGCCGGCCAGAAACTTGACTGAAAACATTGTGAAACCCCTTGCTATGAACCGAAACGCGGTGACCGCATATGAGCATGGCTTCAACGGCCAGTCGGGGTACACGGTTTCATAACAATAGGTACAGACGCAATATTTTTGTTCCGAAGCGGTAAATTCGGCCGACATCGTGCTGACAGCGCCGTGTCAGGTGAAACGGCGGATGGATCAGGCTTCGGCTTTGCGCAAGCTCGTCAGCTTGAGCGCGCCGAGCGCCACGAAGCACAGGACGGTAACCGGAAAGACTATCCAGTTCAGCATCTCCCAGCCCCAGGCGTTGTAGACCATGCCCGACATCAGCGAGGCGCAGGCGACGGAGCCGAACAGGACGAAGTCGTGGAAGCCTTGCACCTTGCCCTTTTCCGACGGCCTGTAGGTGGCGGCCACCATCGCGGTCGCGCCGATGAAGCCGAAGTTCCAGCCAAGGCCTAGCAGGATCAGCGACGTCCAGAACTGCCACAGCGCCAGGCCCGACAGAGCGACAATGGCGCAGCCGATGAGCAGGATCAGGCCGGTGGCCACAATGCGTTCGGCGCCGAAGCGATGGATCAGCGAGCCGGTGAAGAAGCTTGGCGCGAACATCGCCATGACGTGCCAGGAGATGCCGAGCGTCGCGTCGTTCTCCGACAGGCCGCAACCGACCATGGCCAGCGGTGCGCCCGTCATGACGAAGCTCATCAGCGCATAGCTGCCGACCGCGCAGAAAAGCGCGGTCGGCAGCTATGCGCTGATG
>NZ_RZPQ01000575.1:0-3850 GCF_003999135.1 Mesorhizobium sp. M7A.F.Ca.CA.004.06.1.1
AAACCTGACGCTGGTACGCAAATTGCAGCCCACCCAAAATCGCTGCGTCGGCACGCCGATGCATTAGCCCCGACTAACGATAGCACGTCCGTGATTACCAACAAGTTTCAATCGCGGCGGCGCCGGAAAGCCGTTCGGGCCGTCGTCAGGCCGGCTTCAGCCGCATCGCGGCGAGATACATGAGCGCCGAGGCGGCCTGCCCGCGGTCCCAGCCGGCGGCCTCGACCTTGCGGAGCAGGGCGTCAAGATGCGGAACCAGCATATCCCTGCATTCCTGTTCGTAGACGGTGCTCGTCGCCGGATGCCGCGGTGCGCCGATGGTCAATGCCTTGGCCATGTCCGATTCCCCCTTGGAGCGAGCAATAATATGCCGTCAGCCGGCAAACCGAAAATCTCTCTTGCTGTACGGTGTGACGCTTCGAAAGCCCTCTGCGATCCTGTCGAGAAAAATTGGCCTGATGTGTCGGACCTGGCGCCGGTCGCGCGTCCTAGGAGCGATCAACCTGCAAAGCTGGAGAACGAGCATGTCGTCGCAAATCACTCAATCACCGTGGCAGACCGCGGCCCTTGTCGTCGCCCGGCTGATCTTCGCCGGCGTCTTCCTGATGGCCGTGACCTTCAAGTTCATGGGCATGGACGCCACCGCCGGCTATATCGCCGCCGCCGGCTTTCCGTTTCCGCTGTTCCTGGCCTGGTGCGCGGCGATCCTGGAAGTCGCGCTGGTGCTGTGCTTCCTGACCGGCGCCTTCTTCTCGCAGGCAGCCCTGGTCGCCGCCGCCTATGTGCTGTTCCTCGGCTTCGCCTTTCACGGACCCAGCCACTGGGCAGGCAACCAGGCCGAGTTCGGCTTCTTCGTCGACCATTTTTCGTTCCTGGCCGGACTGCTGTTTGCGGCCGTACATGGACCGGGCAAGGTGCTTTCGCTCAATTCGGGATGGCCGGGCAGGGCTTGAGGCGAGGGCAGCGGGCCACCGCGGACGCACGCCGGCCGCTCACAGCTGGTCGTTGTAGGGTTCCTTTATCTTGCCGACCATGCGGGCCAGCTTCGAAAAAGACGGCATCTCCGCCTCCGGCTGGCACTGGTTGGCGAGTTCCAGCAGCCGGATCGGAAAGTTGACGGCGTCGCGGCTGGACGCGGACATGCCTTCGGATCGCTCCTGGTTGGTTTCGCCGGCCTCGGTCTTGCGCAAGGCCAGGTCGATCTCCTCCGCCGTCAGCACCCCCTTTTGAACCAGGAGGCGGTTGATCGAGGCGACGGCCATCAACAGGCCTTCGAGTTGCAGGTTGGCGACATTCATGGCGATTGCTCCCGTGGCTGGGGTTGAAACGCGCGAGCGGCATTTCCGCTCCAGAAAGGCTGCGGGCGAATGCCTATTCCTGCGTCAGCCGTTCGCCATATTCGCGCCACAGCGCCTTGACCTCCAGGTTGCCGAGGCTGCCGATCGAAACATCCCCACAGCTGATGGCGACGGCGCTGATGTCGTATTGGGGGTAAGCGTTGGCGACGAAACGGATGGCTTCGCCCAGCGAACGCACGCGGATGACTGGATCGGCCTGACCCTGGCCGGTGCTGCGCACGCCGGAAACCGTGGCTTGTGCATGCCGCATCCTGAACACGGATGCCATGGCTGGTCTGTCCATCGTCCTCTCCCACAAGGCCGTGCGACGGGAATCATTCCATGAGCTTCGACGAATGATTTCACACCTGCCGGCTTATGACCAGCCGCCGGCAAAAGCAGGGTTTTACGCGCTTGCCAGCGTCGCTCCGAGTGGGAGTTCCGACCGGTCTAGGAATTTTTTCTCAAAAAACGGTTGACGGGGTGAGTGCAGCTTTGCCTTCCAGACGCTGAACCCTGTGATCGGCACCGATGACATTGTGCTGTCGTTTTACCAGTCCGACGACACCGTCGGCGATATCCAGGCAGCCGCGCAAGGCATCATCGACCAGGCCCAGGCGGCGGCGGATGTGGCGACGGGCGCCATGACGACCGTGCTCGATCCGCAATTTGCGACCAAGGCGACGGCGGAAGCCTATTCGCCGGCGGTTGCGCCGGATTATATCAGGACTGCCGGCTATTCGCAGGTCGGCGACGGCCAAGCCCTCTACAGGAAGAATGGCACCATTTTGGCTGGCGGGGGCGGTCTGGCGATCACGCTGCAAGGTGGAGCGAAAGCCGGCTTCGACATCATCAACGCACCGAGGTCGAAGGAGATCAACATTCGCGCGGCGGGCGCCGACACGGCAGCCGGCAACAACAGGACCGCGATCGTCAACGCCATTGCTGCCGCCGGGCAGGGCAGGCTGATCATCCCGGCTGGCACATTCTCGCTGGCCGGCAATATCGACATTCCGCAGGGGTTGACGGTCGAGTTTGATGACAGGGCGCTTTTGCAGCGTACCGAGGACGCCATGCACCTTTTCAACCTGAAGGGCGACAACCGTATCATCGCGCCGAAGGTTAACGGCGCCTGGAATCATGTCGCGGCTGCGAACGGCTTTGGCGTCTTCAACATCAGCGGCATCTCCGGCGTCACGATCGAGCATGGCACGCTCACCGGTACGCAAGGCGACCACTACCGCATTGCCGATTCCAGCTGGGTCTACATCGACGACGCCAGGGGCGATACGGCGCGCAACATCGTCACCATCAACGACGAGGTTTCCGGCACAAGTCACGTGTTTGTCCGCCGCGCTCGCGTGAGCGCCTATTTGAACGGTTTTGATGCAGAGAGTGACGACGACTGGCCGGTGAGCGATATCGAGGTGGATATCGACTGGACGCAGCTTGGCGGCGTTCAACTTGGCGCGGCCGTCGCGTTCACCCGCAGCGCTGCGCCCGCCGGATCGGTGTTGAAGTACAAACGCCTTCGCATCAGTGCCAAGTCCAGGGATGGCCTTTATGGCCTGGTGCTGCGAGGGGCCAAGGATATCGAGGTGCGCAGCCTGGTGACGGAAGGCGTGCAGCAAGGCATTCGCGCCGGCACCGGCCATCATATCGAAGATCTTCGCCTGCTGTCGTTCGACATCCAGGCGACGCATCAGGGGATCTATATCGAAACCCCGGCCGGGCAACAGATCTCGCGCGGCGCCAGGATTGGTGCCGGCCGCATCTTTGGGTTTACCCAGGCCAATGCCTACGGCGTCTTCAGCGCGGCGGATGAAACCATTGTGTCGGCCGACACGCTTGTCGACATGGGCGGCGCGGCGGCGTCCATTGGCGTTCGATTGAACGGCGACATGTCGCAAACCCATGCAGGCATCGCGGATGCGCGATCGTCCTATGTCGCCCTGTCGACAATATCGGGCGAACGGCAGAGGGCGACGGGTGGCCTTTTCAAGGCGACGACCGGCAGCGTCGTCAACGATGTGAAAATCAGCGGATCCTCGCCAAACGTCGAGGTGCGGGGCAACATCTACTCCGGTACGGCGACGGGCAAGCCAACCGATGACGGATCGCACATGGCGCTAATTGAAGGAAACCGGGGCGGCGATCTTTTCAAGGGCTATAAGTCGACGCCGGACGCAACGCCCGTTCTTATGATCTTCGAAGCCGGAAACAGCTTTGTTCCGATCAGGCCAGGGCAAGGCGTGAAGTTCACCGCCGATGTCGCTGCCCGCCGCACGGATGGTTCGTCGTCGACCAGCGCCGGCTATGTGTTCGCCGGCGTGATCCGCAACACGGGCGGAACCCTGGCGGTCGAAGGTGCGATCACCAAAACGGTGATCGGCGAATATGCGACCGACGCCGCTTCACTCGACGCCTCCGTCGCCGTGGGGGCTTCCGGAATTGAGGTGACCGTTGTCGGCGTCGCGGCAAAGACCTATGGCTGGAACGCCGTTGTGCGGCTT
>NZ_RZPQ01000576.1:0-3846 GCF_003999135.1 Mesorhizobium sp. M7A.F.Ca.CA.004.06.1.1
GCCTATACGCTGACCGGCATCATCGCGGGTGAATTGTCCAGGCGCGACGATGGCGGCTTTTTCGAAGGCAAGCTCTCGATCAAGAAGCGGCAGCCGCTTCGCTATCACGCGCGCAATGCCGGCGGCGACTGGTGGCTGACCGATCCCTATTCGTTCGGTCCGGTGCTCGGGCCGATGGACGACTACTACATCGCCGAGGGATCGCATCTCAGGCTGTTCGACAAGCTCGGCGCCCATGTCATCGAGCACGAAGGCGCCACGGGCGTGCATTTCGCCGTCTGGGCTCCCAATGCGCGGCGTGTCTCTGTGGTCGGCGATTTCAACGAATGGGACGGCCGCCGGCACTCGATGCGGGATCGCCGCGACACCGGCATCTGGGAGGTGTTCATTCCCGATATCGGTGCCGGCCGGCCCTACAAATACGAGATCATCGGCCCCGACGGCGTCAGGCTGCCGCTGAAGGCCGATCCGTTCGCCTTCAAGTCCGAACTGCGTCCGGCCACCGCTTCGGTCGTGGCCGTGCCGCCGGCGCATGAGTGGGGCGACGAGGCGCATCGCAATTTCTGGCGCAATGCCGATCACCGGCGCGAAGCCATTTCGATCTACGAGGTCCATGCCGGCTCCTGGCAGCTTCGCGACGACGGTACGTTCCTGTCATGGGACGAACTGGCCGACCGGCTGATCCCCTATGTGGTCGAGACCGGCTTCACCCATATCGAATTCATGCCGATCTCCGAACACCCGTATGACCCGTCCTGGGGCTACCAGACGACCGGCCTCTACGCGCCATCGGCCCGCTTTGGCGATCCGGACGGCTTTGCCCGCTTCGTCGACGGCGCCCACCGTGCCGGCGTCGGCGTTATTCTCGACTGGGTGCCCGCGCATTTCCCGGTCGATGAGCACGGCCTGGCCAATTTCGATGGCACCGCGCTCTATGAACATGCCGATCCGCGCAAGGGGTTTCATCCCGACTGGAACACCGCGATCTACAATTTCGGCCGCCGCGAGGTGGTGTCGTTCCTGGTCAACAATGCGTTGTTCTGGGCCGAGAAATACCATGTCGACGGACTTCGCGTCGATGCGGTCGCCTCGATGCTGTACCTCGACTATTCGCGCAAGGCCGGCGAATGGATCCCCAACGAGAAAGGCGGCCGCGAGAATCTCGAGGCGGTCAGCTTCCTGCAGAAGATGAACAAGGAGGTCTACGGCCACCATCCGGGCGTGATGACCATCGCCGAGGAATCGACCTCTTGGCCGAAGGTCTCGGCACCGGTGCATGAAGGCGGGTTGGGCTTCGGCTTCAAGTGGAATATGGGCTTCATGCACGACACGCTGGAGTATTTCTCCAAGGAACCGATCTTCCGAAAACACCACCACAACGACCTCACCTTCGGCCTGACCTACGCCTTTTCGGAGAATTTCGTGCTGCCGCTCTCGCACGACGAGGTTGTGCACGGCAAAGGCACGCTGCTTGGCAAGATGGCCGGCGACGACTGGCAGAAGTTTGCGACGCTGCGCGCCTACTACGCTTTCATGTGGGGCTATCCCGGCAAGAAGCTGCTTTTCATGGGGCAGGAGTTCGCGCAGCGCCGCGAATGGAGCGAGGCGCGCGCGCTCGACTGGAACCTGCTTGAATTCCGGCCGCATCGCGGCGTCTGGCAGACGGTGCGCGATCTCAACTATCTCTACCGTTCGCGCCCGGCACTGCATGGCCGTGATTGTGAGCCGGAAGGGTTTTCCTGGCTGATCGTCGATGACAGCCAGAATTCGGTTTTTGCCTGGCTGCGCAGCGCACCGGGCGGCAGCCCGGTGGCCGTCATTTCCAATTTCACGCCGGTGCCGCGTGACAATTATCGCGTGCCGTTGCCGAAATCAGGCAAATGGCGCGAGATCATCAACACCGACGCTTCGGAATATGGCGGTTCCGGCAAGGGCAATGGCGGCATGGTCGAGGCGCGGGCGGAGGGAGGAAACATCTCAGCGACGATGCTTTTGCCGCCGCTGTCGACGATCATGCTTGAACTCGTTGCCGACTGAGCCATGTCGATATCGAGTAACTTGGGAGGGTAGAAATGGCAGACTTGAAACGGACCCAGCCGCTGGCGCGCGATGCCATGGCCTATGTATTGGCCGGCGGCCGTGGGAGCCGCCTCAAGGAACTGACCGATCGGCGTGCCAAGCCGGCCGTCTATTTCGGCGGCAAGACGCGCATCATCGATTTCGCGCTCTCCAACGCGCTTAACTCCGGCATTCGACGCCTCGGCGTCGCCACCCAGTACAAGGCACATTCGCTGATCCGCCATCTGCAGCGCGGCTGGAACTTCCTGCGCCCTGAACGAAACGAGAGTTTCGACATCCTGCCGGCCAGCCAGCGCGTCTCGGAAACGCAGTGGTATGAAGGCACCGCCGATGCCGTCTATCAGAACATCGACATCATTGAGGCCTACGGCCCCGAATACATGGTCATCCTGGCCGGCGACCACATCTACAAGATGGACTACGAGATGATGCTTCGCCAGCACGTCGACGCCAATGCCGACGTCACCGTCGGCTGCCTCGAAGTGCCGCGCATGGAAGCCACCGGCTTCGGCGTCATGCATGTCGATGCCAAGGACAACATCATCGCCTTCGTCGAAAAACCCGCCGATCCGCCCGGCATTCCCGATAAGCCGGAATTCGCGCTGGCTTCGATGGGCATCTACGTCTTCAAGACCAAATTCCTGATGGAGCAGTTGCGCCGCGATGCGGCCGAGGCGGGCTCAAGCCGCGACTTCGGCAAGGACATCATCCCCTATATCGTCCAGCACGGTAAGGCGATCGCGCATCGCTTCGCTAAATCCTGCGTCCGCTCGACCGCCGAGAACGAAGCCTACTGGCGCGACGTCGGAACGGTCGATGCCTATTGGGAAGCCAATATCGACCTGACCGATATCACGCCCGAGCTCGATCTCTACGACCGCGACTGGCCGATCTGGACCTATGCCGAATTGAAGCCGCCGGCAAAGTTCGTGCATGACGAGGATGGCCGCCGCGGTTCGGCTGTGTCTTCGCTTGTCTCGGGCGATTGCATCGTCTCGGGGGCTTCGCTGAAAAAAAGCCTGATCTTCACCGGCGCGCGCATCAATTCCTATTCGACGCTGGAAGAAGTCGTCATGCTGCCCGACGTTCATGTCGGCCGGAACGCAAAGTTGAAGCGCGTGGTCATCGACCATGGTGTTAGGATACCGGAAGGGCTGGTGGTCGGCGAAGATCCTATTCTCGACGCCAAGCGCTTCCGCGTTTCCGAAAAGGGCATCTGCCTGGTCACGCAGGACATGATCGACAAGTTAGGGCTCTAACGCATGCAGGTTCTGTCGGTCACGCCCGAGATCTTTCCGCTGATCAAGACCGGAGGGCTTGCCGACGTGACCGGCGCGCTGCCCATCGCCTTGGCGGCCAAGGGCGTGACCGTGCGCACGCTCATCCCGGGCTTTCCGACCGTCATGGCCGCCTTCAAGAAGAAGCGGGCGGTTCTGCAATATCCCTTGCTGCAGGGCGGCAAGGCCTCCGTCCATTCAGTCCAACTCGCCGGGCTCGAACTGTTCGTGCTCGATGCGCCGCATCTGTTCGACCGTCCCGGCGGTCCCTACGGCAATGCCACCGGCGTGGACTGGCCAGACAACTGGCGGCGCTTCGCAGCACTAAGCCAGGTCGGCGGCGATATCGCCGGCGGCGCCATCTCGGGCTACCAGCCCGACATCGTCCATGCCCATGACTGGCAGTCTGCGATGACCCTGGCCTACATGCGCTACGGCAAGGCAGTTGGCATTCCCTCGATGATGACCGTCCACAATCTCGCCTTCCAGG
>NZ_RZPQ01000577.1:0-3845 GCF_003999135.1 Mesorhizobium sp. M7A.F.Ca.CA.004.06.1.1
GGGGATTATCAGGTCACGCTCGTCGACCGCTCGGCAGCACAGTTCGCTGCTGCCGAACTGCCGGCCACGGTTGCGACGCTTGAGCTCGACATCGAAGCATCCGGCACGCTTGAAGCCGCACTCGCCGGCAAATTCGCGGTGCTCAGCGCCGCTCCCTTCCATCTGACCACCCGCATCGCCGAAGCGGCGGCCTGTGCCGGCGTGCACTATCTCGACCTGACCGAGGATGTCGTCTCGACCCGCCGCGTCAAGGAACTGGCGGTTTCGGGCAGAAGCGCCTTCATTCCGCAATGCGGCCTGGCGCCGGGCTTCATCTCGATCGTCGCCAACGATCTCGCCAGCCGGTTCGATTCGCTGGAGAGCGTGCGCATGCGCGTCGGCGCCCTGCCGCAATATCCCTCCAATGCACTGAACTACAATCTGACCTGGAGCACCGACGGCGTCATCAACGAATATTGCGAGCCCTGCGAGGCGATCGTCGAAGGCGAGCTGGTCGAGGTGCCGCCACTGGAAGAGCGCGAGGAGTTCTCGCTCGACGGCGTCACCTACGAAGCGTTCAACACCTCCGGCGGCCTTGGCACGCTGGCCGAGACGCTGAAGGGCAGAGTGCGCACGCTGAACTACCGCACCATCCGCTATCCCGGCCACGCCGCGATCATGAAGGCGCTGCTCAACGATCTCGGCCTGCGCCACCGCCGTGACGTGCTGAAAGACATTTTCGAGAGCGCGCTGCCGGCGACGCTGCAGGACGTGGTCATCGTCTTCGTCACCGTCTCCGGCCGCAAGAACGGCCGCCTGCTGCAGGAGACCTACGCCAACAAGATCTACTCCAGGCGCATCGGCGATCAGGTGCGCAGCGCCATCCAGATCACCACGGCGTCCGGCATCTGCGCCGTGCTCGACATGCTCGCCGACGGCAGCCTGCCGGCCACGGGCTTCATCAAGCAGGAAGACATCGCGCTCGACGCGTTTCTGGCCAACCGCTTCGGCCGCGCCTATGCGCAGCATGAGATGGTGAGCCGGCTGGCGGGGTGATCAGCGTCTCTCTCTTGTGAGAGGCTGCCCCCCTCTGCCCTGCCGGGCATCTCCCCCTCTAGGGGGGAGATAGGCTGTCATCTTAGATTTCGCCAATTTTCAAAGTCTTGGAAGAGGCGGGTTGCCCGAAACTGCTGATCTCCCCCCTTGAGGGGGAGATGTCCGGCAGGACAGAGGGGGGCGAGTGTCCCGCCAGCATCACCGCCTTTGCACTGTCACGAATCAAACATGCAGCGCGTGCCCCAGCGCCTTGAGCGCCGCTTCCTGGAATCCCTCGCCTTGCGTCGGATGGGCATGGATGGTGCCGGCAATGTCCTCCAGCCTGGCGCCCATCTCCAGCGCCAGGCCAAAAGCCGCCGCCAGTTCCGACACGCCCTGCCCGACCGCCTGGATGCCGAGCACCAGATGGTTGTCCGCCCGCGCCACCACGCGGACGAAGCCGTCTTCGCCCAGCTTCGTCATCGCCCGGCCGTTGGCGGCGAACGGGAACATGCCGATCTTGATCTCGCCGCCCAGAGCCCTGGCCTCTTCCGGCGAAAGACCAGCGGTGACGAGTTCCGGATCGGTGAAGCAAACGGCGGGAATGGCGCGCTTGTCCCAGTTGCGCTTGTGGCCGGCGACGATCTCGGCGACCATCTCGCCCTGGGCCATCGCCCGGTGCGCCAGCATCGGCTCGCCGGTGACGTCGCCGATGGCGAAGATGCCGCGCATCGAGGTGCGGCACTGGTCGTCGATGCGGATGAATTTGCCTGCCCTGTCGAGGTCGATCTGCTCGAGCCCCCAGCCTTCGGTCACCGGCTTGCGGCCGACCGTGACCAGGATTTTTTCGGCGGCGACCTTGGCGCTCTTGCCATCCGCCGTCTCGACCAGCAGCGCATCGCCTTTGGTCGATAGCCCCTTGGCCTTGGCACCCAGCATCACCTCGACGCCGAGTGCGTTGAGCCGCTTGACCACGGGCCGCGTGAGTTCGGCGTCATACTGCGCCAGCACGCGCGGCAAGGCCTCGACCACGGTCACTTTGGCGCCCATTTTTGCAAACGCCATGCCGAGTTCCAGCCCGATATAGCCGCCACCGACGACCGCGAGTTTTCTCGGCACGTCGCTCAGTGCCAGTGCCTCGGTTGACGAAATCACCGGACCGCCAAAGGGCAGGAACGGCAGCTCGACTGGCGCCGAGCCGGTGGCAATGACGATCGTCTCGGCGCGGATGACTTGGCTTCCCGTCTCGGTCTCGACCGCAACCGTCTTGCCGTCGCGAAAGCTCGCCCAGCCATGCACGGTCTTGACTCCTGCCTTCTTGAGCAGGCCGGCGACGCCGCTGTTGAGCCGGCTCACGATGCCGTCCTTCCAGGCGATCGTCTTCGCCAGGTCGAGCGTCGGTGCGGTGAGCGAGATGCCGAGCGGGCTCTTGCCGCCTTCCATGTGCGACACCTTCTCGAACTCCTCCGCCGCATGGATCAGCGCCTTGGACGGGATGCAGCCGACATTGAGACAAGTGCCGCCCGGCTTGCCGGCTTCCACGATCACCGTATCGACGCCGAGCTGTCCGGCACGGATAGCGCAGACGTAACCACCGGGACCGGCGCCGATGACCAGCAGCTTGCAGGAGATTTCTTTCATGTTGGCTGCTTCCTTTCGGCCGCCGGGCGCCCTGTCCTTCTCCCCTTGTGGGAGAAGGTGGATCGGCGCGTTAGCGCCGAGACGGATGAGGGGTGTTCCAGCGGAGTGAGGCGTTGGCGTTCCCTGGAACACCCCTCATCCGTCGCCTTCGGCGACACCTTCTCCCACAAGGGGAGAAGGGGGAGCCCACATTCCAACGCCGGTAACTTCCGAAGGTCCGTCTCAAGCTTCGACATCGGCCTCATCACCTCAATCCACAAAGATCAGCGCCGGCGTTTCCAGCAGCGTCTTGATCCGCTGGATGAACACCGCCGCATCCCACCCATCGATCACCCGATGGTCGAAGCTTGACGATAAATTCATCATCTTGCGCGGGATGAACTGGGTGCCGTCCCACACCGGCCGCACCATCATCTTGTTGACGCCGATGATCGCCACTTCCGGATGGTTGATGACCGGCGTCGTCGCCACGCCGCCCATGGCGCCGAGCGAGGTGATGGTGATGGTCGAGCCGGACAGCTCGTCGCGTGTCGCCGTGCCGGACTTGGCCGCCTCGGCCAGCCTGATGATTTCTGCGCCGCACTCCCAGATGTCGCGCGCCTCGGCATGTTTGACCACAGGCACTACCAGCCCCGACGGCGTCTGCGCGGCGATGCCGATATGGATGCCGCCATGCTGGTGGATGATGCCGGCCTCGTCGTCGAACAGCGAATTGAGGTTGGGCTGGTCCGCGATCGCCTTGACCATGGCCCGCATCAGGAACGGCAGCAGCGTCAGCTTCGGCCGCTCCACGCCACCCCTACCTGGGCGCTTCTCCTTGTTGAGCGCGGCGCGCAATTCCTCCAGCGCGGTGACATCGATCTCCTCGACATAGGTGATGTGCGGGATGCGCGATTTCGACAGCGACATCTTCTCGGCGATCTTGCGCCGCAAGCCGACCACCTTGATATCCTGGATCGCATCGTTGCGGGCGAGGCCGGATGTCCTGGCAACCTGCGGCCCGCGCGCCAGGAACGCTTCGATGTCCTCATGGCCGATGCGGCCGGCAGGGCCGGATCCCGCAACCTGCCTGAGATCGATGCCGGCTTCCTTTGCCCGCAGACGCACGGCAGGCGAAGCCAGCGGTCTTTCGCCCTCGGGACGCGGTGCGCCGGCGGGCGTGGCAACTTGAGATGTCGGCGCCGTACCCC
>NZ_RZPQ01000578.1:0-3837 GCF_003999135.1 Mesorhizobium sp. M7A.F.Ca.CA.004.06.1.1
GCACCACGGCGTCGAGCGCATCGGCCAGCGCCAGTCCGGCGACGAAGCCCAGCGTCGCGGCAAGGCGAAGCTCCGCCTTGGTGATGACGAGCAGCGTCGCCGCGAGGTTGCCTTCGGGGGTCGCCCAGACGCGGCCGCGCCGGCCACGCCCGCTTTCCTGCTTCTTGGAAACGACCCACAATCTGCCGGGGTCGCCTGCCCTTGCGTGGTCCAGTGCCAGCCCATTGGTGGAGCCGACGCTCTCATGCGCCTCGAGCCGGAACCCTTCCGACGCCGAGGTTGGAGCCAGCCGAAATGCCATGCCGACTAGAAAAACGTCTTGGCGGCGGCTTCGGCATAGGTGCCGATCGGCCCGCCGATCAGCACGTAGAACAGCACGAAGGCGCCGGAGACGCCGAGCACGACACGCAATTCCGTCGCCATCGGCACGAAGCCGCCAACCGGTTCGTCGAACCACATGATCTTGATGATGCGCAGGTAGTAATAGGCGCCCACCACCGAGGCCAGCACGCCGATGATCGCCAGCGCATAGAGATTGGCGTTGATGGCGGCGAGGAAGACGTACCATTTCCCCCAGAAGCCGGCGAGCGGCGGAATGCCGGCCAGGGAGAACATCAGGATGGTCAGGATCGTCGCCATGATCGGATTGGTCGACGACAGGCCGGCCAGGTCGCTGATCTGCTCGACATTGCCTTCCTTGCGCCGCATGGCGAGGATGAAGGCGAAGGTGCCGAGCGTCATCACCAGATAGATCAGCATGTAGATGGCAACGCCGCGCACGCCGGCCTGGCTGTTGGCGGCAAGGCCGACCAGCGCGTAGCCCATATGGCCGATCGAGGAATAGGCCATAAGCCGCTTGATGTTGGTCTGGCCGATGGCGGCGAAAGCACCAAGCGCCATCGAGGCGATCGAGATGAAGACGATGATCTGCTGCCAGTCTGCGGCGATCGGCTTGAACGCGCCCATGGTGACGCGAACCATCAGCGCCATCGCCGCCATCTTGGGCGCCGCCGCCAAAAAGGCCGTCACCGGCGTCGGCGCGCCCTCATAGACGTCTGGCGTCCACATGTGGAACGGCACCGCCGAGATCTTGAAGGCCAGGCCGGCCAGCACGAAGACGAGGCCGAAAACGAGGCCAAGCTGGCGCTCGCCGCTGCCGAGCGCAGAAGCGATTTCCTGGAAGCCGGTGTTGCCGGTGTAGCCATAGACCAGGCTGATGCCATAGAGCAGCATGCCCGACGACAGCGCGCCGAGGACGAAATATTTGAGGCCAGCCTCAGTCGAACGCAGATTGTCGCGGTTGATCGCGCACAGCACGTAGATCGCCAGCGATTGCAGTTCGAGGCCGAGATAGAGCCCGATCATGCTATTGGCGGAGATCATCAACATCATGCCGAGCGTGCACAGCAGGATCAGCACCGGATATTCGAACTTGTCGAAGCGTTCAGCCTTGGCAAAGCGCATCGACATCACCAGCGTCACCGCCGAGCCGACCAGCGCCAGCACCTTCATGAAGCGGGCGAAGGAATCCTGGATGAAGGCATTGCCGTAAGCGCTGCCCTGCCCGGTCCGGAAGATCAGCCAGGCGCCTGCGATCGCCAGCACGGCCACCGCAAGGCCGGTTACCGTGTTGGCCGTGTTGGCGCGCGAATAGGCTCCGACCATCAGCAGCGCCAGCGCGCCGACGGCAAGGATCAGCTCTGGCGTCGAGAGCGACAGGCTGGAGAGAAGGTCCGGCGTCATGGTTCGCAAAACCTCTGGTCAGTTCGCCGCCGCGGTCTGCGCGGCGCCGATGGATGCAGTGACATTGGTGACGAGCGACTTGACCGATTCGGCCGTCGCGTCGAAGACCGGGGCGGGATAGACGCCGAAGAAGATGACTAGAACGACCAGCGGGTAGATGATCACCTTCTCGCGCAGCGACAGGTCGAGCAGGCCCTTCAGGCTGTCCTTGGTCAGCGCACCGAAGATCACCCGGCGGTAGAGCCAGAGCGCGTAGGCGGCCGACAGGATGACGCCGGTGGCGGCGAAGAACGCCACCCAGGTGTTGACCCGGAACACGCCGAGCATGGTCAGGAACTCGCCGACGAAGCCGCTGGTACCGGGCAGGCCGACATTGGCCATGGTGAAGATCAGGAACACCGTGGCGTATTTCGGCATGTTGTTGACCAGGCCGCCATAGGCCGCGATCTCACGTGTGTGCATGCGGTCGTAGATGACGCCGACGCACAGGAACAGCGCACCGGAGACGAGGCCGTGGCTGAGCATCTGGAAGATCGCGCCCTGCACGCCTTCCTGGTTCATGGCGAAGATGCCCATGGTGACGAAGCCCATATGAGCAACCGACGAATAGGCGATCAGCTTCTTCATGTCTTCCTGCATCAGCGCCACCAGGGAGGTGTAGATGATGGCGACGACCGACAGCGCGAAGACCAGCGGCGCGAACATTTCCGACGCCAGCGGGAACATCGGCAAGGAGAAGCGCAGGAAGCCGTACCCGCCCATCTTCAACAGGATGCCGGCCAGGATGACGGAGCCCGCCGTCGGCGCCTCGACGTGCGCGTCGGGCAGCCAGGTGTGCACCGGCCACATTGGCATCTTCACCGCGAAGGAGGCGAAGAAGGCAAGCCATAGCCAGGTCTGCATGCTGGCCGGGAAGTTGTGGGTCAGCAGCGTCGGGATGTCGGTTGTGCCGGACTGGAAGAGCATCGCCATGATGGCGAGCAGCATCAGCACCGAGCCGGCGAGCGTGTAGAGGAAGAACTTGAACGAGGCGTAGACGCGCCGCTTGCCGCCCCAGACGCCGATAATGATGAACATCGGGATCAGGCCGGCTTCGAAGAAGACGTAGAACAGCACGATGTCCAGCGCGCAGAACACGCCGATCATCAGCGTTTCGAGCAGCAGGAAGGCGATCATGTAGGCCTTCACGCGCTTCTCGATCGATTCCCACGACGCCAGGATGCAGAGCGGCATCAGGAACGTCGTCAAGATGACGAACAGCATCGAGATGCCGTCGACGCCCATATGGTAGGAAATGCCGGAGTCGAGCCAGGCGACCTTCTCGACGAACTGGAAGCCGGACTGCGAATTGTCAAATCCGGTCCAGATGAACAGCGAGATGATGAACGTGAAAGTCGTCGTCAACAGCGCGATGGCGCGGATGTTGCGGCGTGCATTTTCGCTGTCGTCATTGATGAACAGGATAAGCAGCACACCAACCAGCGGCAGGAAGGTGACCAGCGAGAGGATTGGCCAGGCGGTCATCAGAGCATCATCCAGGTGACGAGTGCGGCAACGCCGATCAGCATGGCGAAGGCGTAGTGGTAGAGATAGCCGGTCTGCAGCTTGACGACGCGGTCGGTGACATCGACGACGCGCGCCGCAATGCCATCCGGGCCAAGGCCGTCGATGATGGTGCCGTCGCCGGTCTTCCACAGGAAATGGCCGAGGCGCTTGGCGGGCCGCACGAACAGGA
Organism: Mesorhizobium sp. M7A.F.Ca.CA.004.06.1.1; assembly: GCF_003999135.1. Lineage (NCBI taxonomy): Bacteria > Pseudomonadati > Pseudomonadota > Alphaproteobacteria > Hyphomicrobiales > Phyllobacteriaceae > Mesorhizobium > Mesorhizobium sp. M7A.F.Ca.CA.004.06.1.1. The sequence continues at coordinate 3,479 of NZ_RZPQ01000578.1, forward strand.
AGTCGTAGAGCTCGTCGAAATACCACTTGTTGAGCAGGAAGGCGTAGAGCCCGCGATGCTGCGCGGCGAGGTTGACCGGCATTTCCGGCGAGCGGATGTAGAATTTCCAGGCCAGCGCGAAGCCGATCAGCATGGCGATGAAGGGCGACAGTTCGACCCACAGCGGCAATTCGTGGATGTCGTGCAGGATGTGATTGTCAGGCAGTGTGAACAGCGATGCCTTCCAGAACTCGGCATAGCCCTCGCCGATGAAGGCACCGTGGAAGATGACGCCGGCAAACAGCGCGCCCGCGGCCAAGATGAACAGCGGCACCAGCATCACCGGCGGCGATTCATGGACATGGGGCATCACCTCATGG
>NZ_RZPQ01000579.1:0-3829 GCF_003999135.1 Mesorhizobium sp. M7A.F.Ca.CA.004.06.1.1
CAGCTTTGTGAGGAACACGAGATTCTAACCACTTCTGTTGAGGCCGGGGAACTCGCCTCAGAGTTGGTCCGACTGTTTCAAACAGGCATCAAAGACGAGACTGTGCTGATGGTCTTGATGCGCGCCAGGTTGAACCACCGGCAGGCCCAGTCCGTAGGCTAGTCTTGCAACCACAGCCGTATGGAGGAAAATTATGTTGTACCCTGGTCACTGCCTTGGTCCGTGCGAGATTGAAATGTTGTCTCGCATTTGCCCGACTGTGTGCGACGAGAGCAAATTGCCGCTTACTTCGCCCGATGCCGAAAAAGCGGCTTCTCACCTGCTAAAGCTCTTTGTGAACGGCCTTACCCGCGAGGAGGAACTGGTTGATGCGGCCAGGAACCGTATGAAATGGCTGCCTCGAGCTCATGCTTTTCAAAAGGCGACGCTGCCGCACTTCCAAGCCGTTAGTCAGCAGCAAGTGGCTTAGCCGGTTTACGAATGCGGGCAGCTCATTTTTCACGCAGCCCCTGCCAGGCCGAGTTGAGCCAGGAATTTCGAAACTCCGCTGAGCACATTGGTTCGTGGGGCCTCGAACTTGTAGCGGTACGAGGACACCTCAACCGGCTGATGGATAGCCCCAAACTGGTACGCTACCTCGCTCATCATTTTCCAAAGCAACTCGCTCAATTCCAAGGCGTTTTGGAAACGGCTTGAGTTCCCAGTGCGGCCGCAGGCGCCGCGCCGGCTGCCTAGCGTCGTTCTCTAGCCGCCCTCTGAGAAATCTCATCCTTTCGCAGGAGCGGTGGAAAAGGCCGCGATAATCGCCTCGAGCGACACGCTCAGAGCATTCGAAAAGGTCCTGCCCTTCTGCCAAATCGCGACGTAATGATAAAGAGCTGACGGTTCCACCGGTTTTGCTTCGAGGTTAAACGCTTCGTATTCACGCGCAATGATTTCATTGGTTATGGAAATGCCCAGGCCAGCCGAAACGTATCCGGCCTCGTGACCGTTGCAGTCGAATTCCACCAGTATGTTCGGCTCAACGCCGGCGAAGCGCAACGCATTGAAGTTCATCTGGTGGGCGGCGAACTGGGGATCGATATCGACGATCGTTTCGCCAGCCAGGTCGTGCGCCTGGATACAGGTCTGTTGTGAAAAGCGGTGGTCGGGATGAAAGATGCACACGTTGCGCGCCGACCCGAGCGGCGCCCATTCAAACAGGCGTGGGTCCAGCGGCAATCTCGAGATCCCCAGATCCGCGCGACCGGCCAAGATGTACTCGCCGATCTGGTCGTAGCTTCCAGAAATTGACCGGACGTTCGGAGAGCGACACGGGAAAGCCCTCCGGCGCTCTCTCTGACCGGACGGGCTCAAACCCGTCGCGCCCGCCCTCTCACTCTGACCACCGCACACAAAAAGGCCCGGCGCTCTTGCAAGTGCCGGGCAGCCAGATCATCCGCGAAGCCGAGGCTATTCCGCGGCGTCGAGTTGCTGCTCACTCTTCTCGTCGCCCCGACTGTCTTCGTCGTCACCGGCGAGAAAATCGGGCAGCGCTTTGTCTGCCTCGTCCGCGTTTGACGCGCCCTCGGCATCGAGGTCGATGAGCCGCAGCGGTTCGGGCAGCCAGCCACTGTCGGCCAGCAGCCGCTCCGCCTCTTTGGCCATGTCGTCCTTCTTGAGGTGGTCGATAAGCTGGGCGGCGCTCTCGCCTTCACCCTCGCGAACGGCCTCGATAATACGTGCCTTGGTGACGCGCCCGAGATAGTTGCCGACCGTCGGCCGCCAACCGGCATCGACCATGTCGAGGCCGACTACCCGGGCCAGGTGATCGGCCTCAGTGAGACGCTCCTGCACGCCATGTGCCGAGATAGCGCCGTTCCCATAGCGATCGGCCTTTTCATAAAGGGCGTTCACGCCGAAGGATGCACAATGGGCAAAAAGCGCGGCTCGCTCGTCGTCAGTAAGCGCCGCAAGCGCATCCCAGAGGTCGTCGACCCCCCCAGGCAAACGGGTTTCCCAGGCCGCGTGGCGGACTTCGACCGCGTGCGCGTAAGGCGTGTCGCGAAGCTCGGCAGATTGGGCCGAGAAAACCGTGCCGCGGACAGAGACTTCCATCGCGACACCCTGTGATCTGTAGCGGGAAAACACGTCGCGCACGAACTTGTGGAGCACGGCAAGGTAGGCGATCGCCGGATCGTTCGCGAGCTTGTCGCGTAGCGCCAGCGTGCGCTCGGCGGTCAGTTCCATGATCAGGCGATCCGGCAAGGGCTTGATGCCATCCTCCTCATCATCCTGCGGCTGAGCTGGCTGGCCGCCGATGGTAATTACCGCCCGCTGGACCGACGTCGCCCCATCGTCGGTTCCCCCGGCCCCGAAGTCACTCTCGCCATCGGGCGCAACGGAAGCTTCGTCCTCCGGCTTCACATAGCCACGCTCGACGAGAAGCGATCCATCGGCGTCAACGCTGAGAAAGACACCCGCTTTTGCAATGTCGACCGGATCGAAGTGGACGGGGCGCGCCTCCAGCGCACAAATGGCGGCTTCAAGCTCGCCAAACCGCTGGTCGATCTCATCGGGCAACTCGTCCGCCTCTTCGTATTCCGCCTGCAGCTTGTCGAACTCGTCACGCAGCGCCCCGAGCGTTGCCTGCTCCTCGTCGGTCAAGTCAACGGGCGTGCCGTGGAGTTCACGCAAGCCGTTCGCGGCGCCGTAGGGAAAGCTCACCGCGACCTCGATCCACTTCCAGCCCTCATTGGCAATTTCATCAGCCGTGAGCTGGAGCTTTTCGGCGACAAGACGGTCGAGCAGCAGCGCGTCTTGGAGCCATCCGCCGTCATCCGACTGGAAGAGGTCACGCAGCACCTGGCCGCCAGCTGCCTCATAGGCATCGAGCCCAACGAACACGGAACGCTTGTCGGAAGCGCGGACAGTGTTCTCCGTCAACATGCGGCGAATCTGGTATGGCTCTTTCGACCAGCTGTTGTTGATCGCCTCCCACACTTGCTCCTGTTTTGCGTGGTCGTCACTGACCGAGAACGCTTCGAGTTGAGCGATCGTCATTCCGGCGTCGGCATAGACATCGAGCAGCGCCGGCGACACGGCGGTGAGCTTCAGGCGCTGCTTGACGATGGTGACGGAGATGAAGAAAGCGGCGGCAATCTCCTCCTCCGACATGCCCTTGTCGCGCATGTCCTTGAACGCGCGATAGGCATCCAATGGATGAAGTGGGACGCGATCGATGTTCTCGGCCAGCGAAACTTCCTCCGCCAGGACAGCGTTGTTGCCCATGACACAAGGAACGGGTGCGGTCCTGGCAAGCCGCTTCTGGCTCACGAGCATTTCGAGAGCGCGGTAGCGGCGACCGCCGGCCGGCACCTCGAATATGCCTGTCTCGTCGCCGCCGGCATCGAGCAGGGGACGAACATGGAGGCTCTGGATCAGGCCCCGGCGGGCGATCGAAGCCGCCAGATCCTCGATCGAGACGCCGGCCTTGATGCGCCGGACGTTGCTCTGGGCGAGCACCAACTTGTTGAAAGGGATGTCGCGCGAGGACGACAAGGTGATCTTTTGAACGGCAGTAGCCATGGTGTTTTCTCCGCGACGGTGGCCGAGAGCCTCTCTCTCGACCCAAACCCGTCATGAAATACCGGCACCCCTCTCACTCTCCTGGCCACCGAACCGGGAAGCCGGCGAAGCGCGGTCCGACTCCGGTTCTGCGTGGCTCACCACGCCGCTTCCCGTTTGTCGTTCGCCGCTGCCGCGGTGGCTTGCTGATCCACGCCAGGCTGGAAGCCGAGGATGAATTCGGCGGCCTTCGAGGCGGCGCTGGCGGCACGGACAATGGCGC
>NZ_RZPQ01000057.1:0-15971 GCF_003999135.1 Mesorhizobium sp. M7A.F.Ca.CA.004.06.1.1
GATCATCGTCATCATCACCGGCCGCACGCGGATGATCGAGGCCTGTTCGATCGCCTCGCGCACGCCAAGCCCGCGGTCGCGCAACTGGTTGGCGAATTCGACGATCAGGATGCCGTTCTTGGCCATGACGCCGACCAAAAGCACCAGGCCGATCTGGCTGTAGGCGTTGAGACTGGTGCCCGAGAGGAGAAGCGCGAAAATCGCACAGGCCAGCCCTAGCGGCACCGTCGCCATGATGATGACGGCGCTGACAAAACTTTCGAACTGGGCGGCCAGCACCAAAAGGATGATGACCAGCGCGAAGCCGAAAATGGTGACCATGGCGCTGTTGGTCTCGCCCAGCGTCGCCGCCTCGGCCAGCGGCAGGATGCGGCTGCCTGGCGGCAGCAGCGGCGTGGCGATTTGCTCGGCGCGGGTGAGCGCATCGCCAAGCGCGAAGTCGCCGCTGAGGTTGGACGTGATCGCCACAGAGGGCTGCTGCTGTTCGCGCGACAGCGACGGCGGCACGGCGCGTTCGGTCAGCGTGGCGATGGTCGACATCGGCACGAAACGTCCGTCGGCTGTTTTCAGGAAGATGTTCTCCAGATCCGTCGGATCGTTGATCGGATTGGTGGTCGAGACCAGCTTCACGCCGTAGCTGCGGTCGGCGATGTAGACGTCGACGACGTCGTTGCCGTCGAGCATGGCCTGCAGGGTGTTGGCCAGTCCCGATATGTCGATGCCGAGGTCAGAGGCGCGCTCGCGGTCGATGGCCACGGCGAGTTGCGGCTGCGTCGGGTCGATGGACAGGCGCGGTGTCTGGAAGCGCGGGTCCTTCTGCATCTCGGCGATGATCTTCACGGCGGCATCGCCGAGCGCCTTGCGGTCGTTGCCGACCAGCGCGAACTGCAGGCCGTTGCCGGCGCCGCGGATACCGAGGCTGTTGGGCTGGACCGGGAAGATGCGCACGCTCGGCACCTGCCTGGTCAGCTGGCTGATCTCGGCCATGATCTCCTGCTGGCTGCGGCTGCGCTCGTTCCACGGCGCCAGCGTCATCACCATGAAGCCGGAGTTGTAGGAGCCGTTCTGGCCGGCGTTCTCGAAAGTGCTGCGGATCTCGCCGGAATCGCGCATCGGCTGGATCAGTCTCTCGATCTTCTGCATCTGCTGCGTTGTGTAGTCGAGGCTGACGCCTTGCGGGGCGCTGATGCGCAGAAGCACGGCAGCGCGGTCCTCGGTCGGCGTCAGCTCCTGGCGGATGGTGCCGAACAGCGTGAAGGCGGTGCCGGCGAACAGCACCGCGACCAGAAGCACGATCCATGGCGCGTCGAGGCAGGCGTGCAGGCTGCGCTTGTAAGCCGTATTGAGCGCGCCGCCGATGCGGGCGCCGATGCCATGGCCACCTTCGTGGTGGAGCGATGCGCCGGTCAGCATGCGCGAGGCGAGCATCGGGCACAGCGTCAACGCGACCACGCAGGACAAGAGCACCGACATGGCAAGCACGAAGCCGAATTCGCGGAACAAGCCGCCAGTCTGGCCGGGCAGGAACGAAATCGGCACGAAGACGGCGACCAGCGTCAAGGTGGTGGCAATAACGGCAAAGAACACTTCCTGCGCGCCAAGCACAGCGGCCGCACGCGGTCCCATGCCTTCGTTGCGTCGTCGCACAATGTTTTCGAGCACGACGATGGCGTCGTCGACGACCAGGCCGGTCGCCAGCACCAGCGCGAGCAGGGTCAGGATGTTGACCGAGAAGCCGGCCAGATAGATGGCGGCGATGGTGCCGATCATGGCGACCGGCATCGCCAGGCCGGGGATCAGCGTCGCGCGCCAGTCTAGGAGAAACACATAGATGACGATCAGCACCATGGTGACGGACAGGCCGAGCGCGATCTCGACCTCGTGCACCGCGCCCTTGACGAAGACCGCGTCGTCGCTGGTGATCTTGATCGACATGCCCTTGGGCAGGTTTTCCTGCAGCTTGGCGACGGCGGACTGGACGCCGGTCGAGATGTCCAACGTGTTCGATTCCGCCTGGCGGATGATGCCGATGCCGATGCCGGTCTTGCCATCCGAGCGCAATGTGGTCTGGCCAACGTCGGGGCCGAGTGTGACGGTGGCGACATCGCGGATGCGCGTCGTGCCGCCGATGATGATGTTTTCGAACTCTCCCGGCGTGGTGACGTCGGCAGTCGTGCGGACGATCAGGTCCTGGTTGGTCGTGGTGATCGAACCTGCGGGGGAATCGAAGGCGACCGAGGCAAGGGCGGCCCTGAGGTCGGCAACCGTGAAGCCGAGGCTGGCCAGCTTGTTCTGATCGACGTCGATGCGGAAGATCTTGTCGCGGTCGCCATAGACCTGGACGTCGGCAACGCCGGGCACGGCGGCCAACTCGTCCTCGATCTGGTCCTGGACCACCACGGTCATGTCCTGGATCGACATGTTGTCCGAGGTCACCGCCAGCCGCATCACCGGGTCGGAATTGGCGTCGGCCTTGACGATGCGCGGCGGATCGGCGGTGTCCGGCATCTGGTTGGCGACGCGGCCGACGGCATCACGCACGTCCGAGGCGGCGACATTCAGATCGACGCCATCGTTGAACTCGATGGTGACGCGGCTTGAGCCGAATGAGGAAGACGACGAGATCGACTTGACGCCGGAGACGCGGGCGACGGCGCCCTCGATGGTGTCGGTCAGCTCGCGATCGACGGTCTCGGCCGCCGCGCCCTCGAAGGTGGTGGAAACGGTGACGACCGCGCGATCGACATCAGGCAGTTCGCGGATCTCGACGCCGTAGAAGGCGGCCAGGCCGGCGACCGCAATCAGTGTGTTCAGCACGAAGGCCATCACCGGCCTGCGGATGAACAGGGCGGTGAAGCCGGTCTCGCTGGCAGTGTTGGCGGGGCTGGTCATGTGCCTGCGGCGGCGTCCGCGGCGCGCTGCTCTTCACCTGCAAGGCGGACCGCGCCGCCCTCGCTGACGCTCTGGGTGCCCTCTGTGACCACCATGTCGCCATTGTCGATCTCGGCGTCGATCAGCACGGTCTCGGTGTTGCGCTGTATGATGCGCACCGGGACCCGCCTGGCCTTGCCATCCTCGATCTGCCAGACATAGGCGCCGTCCGACCCCCACAGGATCGCCAGCGGGCTGACGGCCGGATAGATTTGCCCCGGAAATTTCATGGTGATGCCGAACGACATGCCGGCGCGCAACGAATCCGCAGGGTTGGCGATCTTGGCCTTGACCAGCAGGGTGCGGCTCTTTTCATCGATGTGGTTGTCGATGGCCGAAACGGTGCCGCTATAAGCGTTGCTGGGATTGGCGATCGGCGTCGCCGTCAATTGTGCGCCGACCTTGACGGCGGCAGCGAAGCGCTCGGGCACTAGGAAATCGACCAGGATTGAGGACCGGTCGTCGAGCGTGGCGATGGCCGACTGGTTGGTGACATAATTGCCGGCCGAGATCGGCAGGATGCCGACGGTGCCAGCGATCGGTGCCAGTATCGACCGGCGCTGCAGCGCCAGTTCCGCATCCTGAAGCGCCAGCTTGGCGCCGGCCAAGACCACTTCGGCATCGGCCACTGCGACTGGTGTCGCGGCATTGGAGGCACGAAGCGACCTGACGCGGTCGAGTTTGGCCTGCGCATCCTGCAAGGCGAGCTTGGCGCGGTCCTGAGAGATCACTTCGGTCTCGGAATCCAGGGTGGCGAGGATCTGTCCCTTATCGACATGGCTGCCGGATTCGACCAGCAGTTCGGCGAGGCGGCCGGAGCTGTAGGGATTGACGGTCACCGAGGCGTTGGCACGGCCGGTGCCGATTGCCTGCAGGCGGTCGTTGATAACAGCCGAAGTGGCCGCAAGGGCGACCACGTTCACCCGCTGGTTGCCGCCATTACGGCCGTTTGCCTGCTTCGCGTTGGCGGTGCCGGTCTCAGCCGGGGGCGTTGCCGCGGAGGCCCAGTCGATGCCCCAGCGTGCCAGCACGTCCGGCGCGCCGGGATAAAAGCGCAGCCAGGCGGCTGCCGCCACCACCAGCACCACAAGTGCAAAAAGTATCTGTTTCCAGGCGGCCATCGGCACTCCGGTTGGTAAAACAATCCTTCCGTCTACCGGTTTCCCGAATGAAGCAGACGCAGCGAGGCTATTGTAAGGCAAAGAAGCCGCCTCGATATCGCGTCTTTATGACAATTCTCCGGGGGCTGCGCACATTAAATATATGTAACCTTTGAGAAAATATGCGTAACGCTTTGGATCGTCGCACAGGCACTAACGCAGACTTTCCATCTCGCGAATGCGTTTGGCGCCTTCTGCTTCCAGTTGCCTGGTGACGGCGCCGATCAGCGTTTCGGCGACAACGAAAAGGGCAGCCGAAGAGTCCCATGCCGACGGCACCGCGGTTCGTCCGGCGATAACATGACGAGCAAAGCGGGCGATCGGCGACAGCCACTGGTCGGTGAACAGCACGATCTGGACGCCACGCTGATGCGCCTTCTCGGCGAAGCGGACGAGGCTGTCCTGGTAGCGCCTGATGTCGAAGATCACCAGCACGTCGCGCTTGCCCATGTCGATCAGCCGGTCGCGCCACATGCTCTCCTGCCCGGCGAGGTGAAAGACATCCGGCTGGATGACGGCGAGGTGGGCGGCCATGTAGCGCGCCAGCGGATCGGTGAAGCGGCCGCCGATCAGGAAGGTCTTGCCGCGCCGGTCCGCTAGCCGGGCGGCGATGTCGGCAAGCTGCTTGTCGGACAGGTGCCTGAACGTCTCGCGCATGTTGTCGAGCGTCGCTTCCAGCATCGGCGACACCGTGCCGCCGCCAGGCGAGGGCGGGTTGAGTGTCCTTGTCGCCGGCGATTGCAGTTGCGCCGCCAGTTCGTCCTGCAGGCTCGACTGGAATTCCGGATAGTTCTGAAAGCCCAGCCGGGCGACGAAACGCAGGATCGTCGGCGAGGAGACGCCCGCCGCGGCCGAGAATTCAGCGACCGTTTTCAGGCCGATCATCGGATAGTTGGCGATCAGTGTCTGGGCCGCGCGCCGTTCGCCGGCCGGCATCGTGCCGAGGCGATCGGCGATCAGTTCGGCAATGCTGGAAATCATGTTTTCCCCACCTCTGGCTCGGCCGAAGGCCTTTTCCGAGATCGCATTTGACAAAGCCGGACAAACTGTATGAAATCATCCACAGGGACGCAATGAGGCAAAATACGTAACATACGATACAGCGCTCCCCGGGGACGGCAGAGTATGGAGAAAGCACGGCCCGCCAGCCTTGCATCGTCTGATACCGTGAGGGTGACGAACCCCGCCGGATCGAGCCCATTCGTGCTGACCTGCGATCACGCCTCGAACTACCTGCCGGCCGAATTCGGCACGCTCGGCCTTGCCGCCGAGGACCTGTCGCGCCACATCGCCTGGGATCCCGGCGCGCTGCCGGTTGCCCTCCGCATGGCGCAGGCGCTTGACGCGACTCTGGTCGAAACCTGCATTTCGCGCCTTGTCATCGACTGCAATCGGCCGCTCGACGCGCCCGACCTGGTGCCGCCGGTCAGTGAGACAACGGCCATACCGGGCAATGCCGGCCTGTCGCAAAGCGAGCGGGCGGCGCGTGTCGCGTTGTCATGGCAGCCTTTCCACGACACGATTGCCGGTATCATCGACAACAGGCTGTCACATGGTCAGGAAACGCGGCTGGTTTCGGTCCACTCCTTCACGCCGGTCTACAAATCCAAAAACCGGCCCTGGCATATCGGCATCATCCACGACGAGGATCGCCGGCTGGCGGCGCCGCTGATATCGGCGCTGAAGCGGCTTGCCGGCGTCACCGTCGGCGTCAACGAGCCGTATTCGCCTGCCGACCGCGTCTATTTCACGCTGGAACGGCATGCGCGATCGCGCGGCCTGCCCTGCGCGATGATCGAAATCCGCAACGACGAAATCGCCGGCGAGACCGGGCAGCGGAAATGGGCGGATCTGCTCACGGGCATTTTTTCGGATCTGGAGCCAGAGGAGGCCGGATATTCCAGATCGCCTTCAGTCGGAAAGTCAGTTCAATCGGCCAATTAGAACCACAGGGGAATGAAAATGGCAGGACCGGATTATACGGACGTTGACAAGAAGGAGGACCTGAAGGTTCTCCACGGCATGGGCTATGCCCAGGAACTGTCGCGAAGCATGAGCCGCTTCTCGAATTTCGCGATATCGTTCTCGATCATCTGCATCCTTTCGGGCGGCATCAACTCCTTCGCGCAAGCCACATCGTCGATCGGCGGCGCAGGTGCGGGCATCGGCTGGATCGTCGGCTGCTGCGTGTCGGGCTTCTTCGCCCTTGCCATGGCGCAGATCGCCTCGGCATTTCCAACCGCCGGCGGCCTCTATCACTGGTCGTCGATCCTCGGCAACCGCTTCACCGGCTGGCTGACGGCCTGGCTAAACCTGTTCGGCCTGATCACCGTGCTCGGCGCCATCAACATCGGCACCGCTTTCTTCTTCGTTGGAACATTCGGAAGCTGGTTCGGCATCACCGGCACGCCGGGCGAAATCGTCGGGTTTGTCGCCTTCATCACCGTGCTGCAGGCGCTGTTCAACCATTTCGGCATCAAACTGACGGCAATGCTCACCGATGCTTCGGGCTTTCTTATCCTGGGCGCAACAGCAGTGCTGATCGTGGCCTGCCTGGTGTTCGCACCGGCAATCGACATCAGCCGGCTGTGGACGTTCACAAACTATTCAGGCGATGCGGGCGGCGGTGTTTTTCCGCAAACCGACTCCATGATGTACCTGTTCCTGCTCTGCCTGCTTCTGCCCGTCTATACCATCACCGGCTATGACGCCTCGGCCCACACCTCCGAGGAGACCGTCAAGGCAGCACACTCCGTTCCGCGGGCGATCATTTCGTCGGTGCTGTGGTCGTCTCTGATCGGCTGGGTGATGCTGTGCGCAATCGTTCTCGCGATCCCGGACCTGGCTGCCGGCGCCAAGCAGGGCTGGAGCGTCTTCTTCTCGACGATGGACGCGATCCTGCCCGTGTGGCTCAAGGAGCTGCTCTATCTCGCCATCCTGATTTCGCAGTTCCTCTGCGGCCTGGCCACCGTGACCTCGGCTTCGCGCATGCTGTTTGCCTTCTCCCGCGACGGCGGCATGCCCGTTGGCTCCGCGGCTCTCGCCAAGGTCAACCCGACCTGGCGCACGCCGGTCAATGCGATCTGGACGGCCGCGATCCTCGAAATCCTGTATGTGTTCCTTGCCCAGTTTATTTCGATCGGCGGCACCAACATCTACACCATCGTCGTCAATTCGACGCTGGTGTTCCTGTTCCTGTCGTTCACAATCCCGATCGCACTCGGCATGGTCGCATTCGGCACGGCCAAGTGGCCTAATCCTGGCCCGTGGAACCTGGGCGCCGGACTGTTCAAGCTCTTCTGTGCGCTGTCGATTGTCGGCATGGTGATCATCTTCTACATCGCCATCCAGCCGCCGAACGACAAGGTGCTTTACATCACCATAGGCTTCATCTTGCTGACCGCCGTGCTTTGGTTCGGTTTCGAGAACCGCCGGTTCCAGGGTCCGCCGATCGGTGATCAGATCGCCAAACGCCAGGCCGCGATCAGGGCAGCCGAGGTGGCTATCGGCGAAGCTGGCGCCTGATATCGCCCTATATGGCCATGGCCGGCCTCGCGCCGGCCATGGCTACGTTTATCCCTTTCAATCGACAAGTGCTGGAGTGCCAAAGGAATGGCCGGAAATTTCTCGTTCGATCAGTTGAAGAAAGCGGTCTCCAGCGGTGAGATCGACACCGTGCTGGCCTGCATCGTCGACATGCAGGGACGGCTGGCGGGAAAACGCTTCCTGGCGCAGTACTTCGTCGATTCCGCGCATGACGAAACGCATGGCTGCAACTATCTGCTGGCCGCCGACATCGATATGGAGCCGGTGCCGGGCTATAAGGCGGCGAGCTGGTCGAAGGGCTATGGCGACTTCGTCATGAAGCCGGATCTGGCCACGCTGCGGCGCATTCCCTGGCTGGAAAAGACCGCACTCGTGATCTGCGACGTGCTCGACCACCACACCCATGATGACCTGCCACATTCGCCGCGCGCCATCTTGAAGAAGCAGGTCAAGCGGCTGACGGAGCGCGGCTATATAGGCTATTTTGCTTCCGAGCTTGAATTCTATCTGTTCAACGAGACATACGATTCCGCCCGCAAGAAGCACTGGCAAGGTCTCGATACCGCATCGCCCTATATCGGCGACTACCAGATCGGTATCACCACCAAGGAAGAGGGCGTCATGCGCCGGCTTCGCAACGAGATGGAAGCGGCCGGCATTCCGATCGAGAATTCCAAGGGCGAGTGGGGTCCGGGTCAGGAAGAGATCAATGTGCGCTACGCCGAGGCGCTCGACATGGCCGACCGTCACGTCATCCTCAAGAACGGCGCCAAGGAAATCGCGGAGTCCGAGGGCAAGGCGATTTCGTTCATGTCCAAATACAATTACGGGCTCGCCGGCAATTCCAGCCACATCCACAATTCGCTGTGGAGCGCCGACGGCAAGACGCCGTTGTTCTTCGATAAGGCGGCCGACTGGACGCTGTCGACGCTTGGCCAGCAATGGGCCGCCGGCCAGCTCAAATACGCCAAGGAATTCACCTGGTTCCTGGCGCCCTACATCAACTCCTACAAGCGCTTCCAGGCCGGCACCTTCGCGCCGACCAAGATCATGTGGAGCGAGGACAACCGTACCGCCGGCTTCCGCCTGTGCGGCGAGGGCACCAAGGGCATCCGCATGGAATGCCGCATCGGCGGCGCCGATCTGAACCCGTATCTTGCGTTCGCAGCGCTGATCGCCGCCGGCCTTGCCGGCATCCGTGCCGATCGTCTCCGAGCCCCAGCCCTTGATGTCCTTGCTGATCAGGAACTGGATGGCTTCGGCCGTCGGCCCCGGCGTGTGCGGCCCGGTCTCGTTGGCGTTGAGGAACTCGGCTTCCGAACCGTTGCGCTTGTACCAGTCGGTGCGCATCACCACCCATTCGCCAGCATTGATCGCGCCATGCTCGGCTTCCCAGGCCTTGATGTGGTCGACGGTGAGCAGGAAATCGGGGTCGGCGGCGGCTTCCTTCGAACAGTCGATGACATTGACCGGGCCGACGAAATTCTGCGCCGGAATGGTGTCGGTGGCGCCGTCCGGATAATCCTTGCCGCTGATCCAATGCTGCGGCGCATCGAAATGCGTGCCCGAATGCTCGCCGAGCTTCAGCCAGTTCCAGGCCCACCACGGACCGTTCTTGTCGTAACGGGAGATGTTGTGGATCTCGACCTTCGGCGTGTCGACGGCGAGTTCTGGCGGCAGCTTGATCAACGGCGTGTCCGGCCCGAGTGGCGCCGACAGGTCGACCACCTTGATGGCGCCTGAAAGAAGCTGGCCGGCGACTTCGCCGAGGAGTTTTTGGGTGTCCATGGTTTGAAGTTCCCTCTTTCGTGTGATGATCAAGGCTCGTCTCGGCCCTTAATATCCTACTAGACGAAAACATATGCATCTGCAATTATCTTTAAGCATAAAGGAAATGGGGACGAGGCGTGAGCGAGTTCGACGCCATCTTTGTCGGGGCGGGCCACAACAGTCTGGCATGCGCCGCGCATTTGGCGCTCAAAGGCTGGAAAACCGGGATTTTCGAGGGCAGTGCAACAATCGGCGGCGCCGTCCAGACACGCGAATTCACCCTTCCCGGCTTCCGCCACGATTTCGGCGCGATGAATCTGAGCCTCTTCGCCGGCTCGGCCTTCCACCGGAAATATGCAAATGAATTGAAAGCGCAGGGGCTGGAGTTCGCCCCGGTCGTCGACTGTTTCGCCAGCGCCTTCCCCGACGGACGCTGGTTCGGCGTCAGCAACGATCTGGAAAAGACCGCCGCGCGCATCGCCGCCTTCTCCGCCGCCGACGCCCAGACATGGCGCAGGCTGGTTGCCGCCTTCCCGGCTGAGGCCGAACACCTGTTCCGGCTGCTGGGATCGCCGATGCGCGCCAGCGCGCTTGCCGGCACGGCGTGGAACCTGTGGCGCAAGAAGGGCATGTCCGGGGCGCTCGATACGGGCCGGCTGCTGTTGTCCTCGCCCCGCGCCTGGCTGGAGGAGAATTTCGAGTCGCCGCATATCAGGGCAACGCTCGCCACCTGGGGCATGCATCTCGACTTCGCGCCCGACATCGCCGGCGGTGCCGTCTTCCCCTATCTGGAATCGATGGCCAACCAGAGTTTCGGCATGGTGCTGGGCAAAGGCGGCGCCGACACCATCATTAAGGCGCTGTCGGGCATGGTCACATCTGCTGGAGGCAAGATCGTCACCGGCGCCGGAGTGGCCGAGATCACGGTTTCCGCCGGCAGGGCGACCGGCGTGCGGCTTGCTTCCGGTGAGACCCATACCGCCACAAGGGCAGTCATTGCCGGCGTTGCGCCCAAGGCGCTGACTGGCAAGCTGCTGCCCAATGGTTCCGGCGACGCCGGCTTCGACTCGGCGATGCAAAAGTTCCGCCACGCACCGGGCACGATGATGATCCATCTGGCGCTGGACGATCTGCCCGACTGGCGTGCCGGAGCGGAGCTTCGGCAGTTCGCCTATGTGCATCTGTCGCCCTCGCTCGACGCCATGTCGCGCACCTATCAGCATGCGATGGCGGGCATGCTGCCGGACGAACCGGTGCTGGTCGTCGGCCAGCCGACGGCGATCGACCCATCGCGGGCGCCTCAGGGAAAGCATGTGCTGTGGGTGCAGGTGCGCATGCTGCCCGCCGAAATCCTGGGCGATGCCGCCGGCAAGATCGCACCGGACCATTGGGACAAGGTGAAGGAAGCCTACGCCGAGCGTGTCCTCGACATCATCGAGACCTATGCGCCCGGCCTGCGAAACCAGATCCTCGGCCGGGCCGTGTTTTCGCCCATCGATCTCGAGCGCGAGAACCCGAATCTCGTCGGTGGCGACCAGGTCTGCGGCAGCCATCATCTGGCGCAGAATTTCCTGTTCCGCCCGGCGCGCGGCTATGCCGGATGGAACACGCCGGTGGCCAATCTGCACCTCACCGGGGCCGCGACATGGCCGGGCGCCGGCACCGGTGCGGCGTCGGGCTTCATGCTCGCGCAACAGCTTGGCGGGAGGTAGGAGCCGAGGATTTCCTTGAGGCTACGAGGGGCAAGGCGCTGCTGCCCGAGAAGCCTGAACCAATGACCTGAAGACGCCGCGCAGAAACAAAACCAACAAGGGGAACGACCATGACAATCAACAGACGTGAATTGCTGGGATACAGCGCCGCGGCACTCGGGGCGGCCGCCGTCGGCCTGCCGCAGATCGCCAAGGCAGCGGCCGGCGAACTGACCATCGCCTACAACGTCAACTTGCCATCCTGGGATCCGACCACCGGCCCGTCGGCCGTCAACCCGACCATCCAGGGGCTTTACCAGTCGGTGTTCGACCAATTCATCCCGCAGAAGCCCGATTTGTCCTTCGCGCCTGGCCTGCTCACCGAATGGGGCTGGAACGACGACCGCACCAAGATCATGATGACGGTGCGCGAAGGCGTGACCTGGCATGACGGCTCGCCGTTCACGGCCGAGGACGTCGTCTGGTCGCTGCAGCGGGCAGGCGACGAGAAGACGGGCAACCCGATCCAGTTCGTCTGGAAGAACGTCAACAACTTCAAGATCGACGGCAACAAAATCACGGGCGACGTCGTGCAGTTCGACCCGGTCTATTTCAAATGGATGTCGTTCCTGACCGGCTACATCATGCCGAAGGCCTACTACGAGAAGGTCGGCGCCGAAGGTTTCGAGAAGGCGCCGATCGGCACCGGCCCCTACATGGTGGAAAAGTTCGAGCGCAACGCCTTCCTGCGGCTCAAGGCCAATCCGAACTATTGGGGCGGCAAGCCGGCCTTCGAGAATGTGACGATCAAGTTCGTCGCCGACGCGGCAAGCCGCGTCGCCGAGATCGAATCCGGCTCCTCGCAAGTGACGCTCGAAATTCCCTATGAGGAGTATGACCGGCTGATCGCCAAGGACGGGCTGGCCGGCTCGTGCAAGAACGTTTCCGACATCGGCATGATCTTCTTCAACGACATCGAGGCGATGCTGGACAAGAACGTCCGCCAGGCCGCCGTGATGGCCGTCGACAAGAAACTTCTGGTCGATCGCCTGCTGCGCGGCTACGGCCAGCCGATCGATACGCTGGAAACGCCGGAATACGCATCCTACGACGCGTCGATCAAGGTCGAGCACAATCCGGAAAAGGCCAAGGAATTGCTCGCCGCTTCCGGCTATTCGCCGGAAAAGCCGGTCAAGTTCACCATCCAGACGACCAAGGGCTTCAAGCCCAAGGACTATGAGATGATCCAGGCGATCGTCGGCATGTGGCGCAAGGTCGGCATCGAGGCGACGATCGAAGTCTACGAGATCGCCAAGCACTACGAACTGCGCGCCGCCGACAAGCTGGCGCCGTCCGCCTTCTACAATTGGGGCAATGCCATCGGCGATCCGACCACCTCGACCGGCTTTGCCATGTACGGCCCGAGCCCGCATTCGGTGTGGGACAGCCAGGATTTGATCGACATGATCAACCCGCTGTGGGGCGAAAAGGACGAGGCCAAGCGCATCGCCGGCTGGAAGGCTGTCGACAAATACATCGCCGAGCAGGCCTATGTGCTGCCGCTGATCCAGTATGCGCAGCCGATCGTGCATGCCAAGGGCGTCAATGTGGTGCAGCATGTGTCCGGCGCGCTGCTGCCGGCCCTGATGACCCCGGCCTGACATCGGCCTGGAATTGCCGCGCGCCGTCCATAGCGACGGCGCGCATTTCTATCCGGCATACGAGCCAACGAGCTCCTGCAAAGATTTACATGCTCCTGCAACGATTCCTGATCCGCCTTCTGACGATGCTGATCACGCTGTTCGGCGTGGCCGTCGTCGTCTTTGTCGTGATCCGCGTCGCACCCGGCGATCCGATCGCCATGATGCTGCCGCCCGGCGCGACGGATGCCGACATTGCCCGGCTGCGCGCGCTCTACGGCCTCGACAAGACCATCGTCCAGCAATTCTTCATCTGGCTGTCGGGCGTGGCCCGGGGCGATTTCGGCACTTCGATTTCGCTGCGGCAGGATGTGCTGGGTCTCGTCTTCAACCGGCTGCCGGCGACGCTGGAACTCGCCATCGTCGCGCTTGTGATGGCGGTGGCGATCGGCGGCACGACGGCGATCATCGGCGCGCGCGAACGCGGCACGGCGGTCGAGGTCGGCATCGACATCGCCAGCGGCGCGGCGCTTTCGATTCCCGATTTCCTGTGGGGCCTGGTGCTGATCCTGTTGTTCGGCGTGCTGGTGCCGATCTTCGACATTTCCGGGCGGGTGTCGCCGCAACTGGACCTGCCCTTCGTCACCCAGTTCTATCTGTTCGAGAGCCTGTTGCGCCTGCGCCTCGACCTCACCTGGGATCTGCTGAAGCACATGCTGATGCCGGCCGTGGCGCTGGCGCTGCCGCTGGCAGCAATCATCTCGCAGCTGCTGAAACAGTCGCTGAAGGAAGTGCTCGACCTCGACTACGTCGTGCTGGCACGGGTGAAGGGTTTTTCGGAAACGCAGGTCATCCTGCGCGAGGCCTTGAAGAATGCCGCTTTGCCGACGCTGACACTGGTCGGCGTGCAGTTCACCTTCCTGATCGGCGGCACCGTCATCGTCGAACGGCTGTTCTCCTATGAGGGCCTCGGCAATATGGCGATCGACGCCGTCATCAACCGCGACCTGCCGCTGATCCAGGGCATCGTGCTGGTCTTCGCGCTGCTGTTCGTGCTGATCAATCTCAGCGTCGACATGATGTATGCGCTGCTCAATCCGAGGCTGCGCCATGGATGAGGGCCGTGCTCGAAGGCGAGGTGTGTCGCCACGCCTGTGGCTGGCCGGCGGCTGGCTGCTGCTGGCGCTTCTGGCGGCAATCTTCGCGCCGCTGGTCGCGCCGCAGGATCCGCTGGCGCAGGATCTGATGCTGGAGCGGTTGCCGCCATTCTGGATGAATGGAGCCGAACCCGGCTATTGGCTCGGCACCGACAGCCTCGGCCGCGATCTGTTGTCGAGGCTGATCTTTGGCGGCCGCATCGCCTTCATCGTCGCCTTTTCCGCAGCCGTCGCTGCGTGCCTGGTCGGCTCGACGCTAGGCCTGATCGCAGGCTATTTCGGCGGTTGGGCCGACCGCATCATCTCGCGCGTCGTCGATGTCTGGATGGCCTTTCCGCCGGTGCTGTTCGCCATATTGCTGGTGGCGGTGCTCGGCACGGGCTTGAGTTCCGTCATCCTGGCCATCGCCATCATCGACTGGACGCGTTTCTGCCGGGTGATCCGTGCCGAGACAATGGGTCAGTCGCGCATGGACTATGTCGAGAATGCCCGCATTGCCGGCTACGGCCGCATCGGCATCATGCTGCGCGAAGTGCTGCCCAATGTGGTGCCGTCGATCGTCGCATTGCTGTCGCTGGAAATGGGCATCGCCGTTATCGTCGAGGCGATCCTGTCCTTCGTCAATCTGTCGATCTCGACCGACGATCCGACCTGGGGAGGCATCATCGCCGAGGGCCGGCTGTCGATCCATCAGGCCTGGTGGGTGCTGGTGTTCCCGCTGATCACGCTGATCCTGACCGTGCTGTCGTTCAGCCAGTTCGGCGAGGCGCTGAAGACGCGTTTCGATCCGGTGCTGCGATGAGCGCCTGCCTCGACATCAGGGATTTGAGCGCGGTGCTGCCCAACGGCCAGCGCGTATTGCGCTCGGTGTCGCTCTCCGTCCAGCCCGGCGAGGTCCGCGCGCTGGTCGGCGAAAGCGGCGCCGGCAAGACGATGATCGGCAAGGCGGTGCTCGGTGTGCTGCCGTCGAGCGTGCGCATTGTCGAAGGCGACATGCTGCTCGAGGGTGAAGACCTCGGCAAATTGCAGCCCAAGGCACGACGCACGCTGATTGGGGCGCGCACGGCGCTGATCCCGCAGGACCCGCTGACCGCGCTCAACCCGTCGCGGCGCATCGGCTCGCAGATGACCGACCGGCTGGTGCGCATCCTCGGCTGGAGTGGCGAGAAGGCCGATACCCGCATCCGGCAATTGCTGGACGAGGTGCAAATCCGCGATCCCGACCGCGTGCTGAAAAGCTATCCGCACGAACTGTCCGGCGGCATGCGCCAGCGCGTGCTGATCGCTGCGGCCTTCGCCGCGGAGCCAAGGCTGATCGTCGCCGACGAGCCGACCACGGCGCTTGATGTGACCGTGCAAAAACAGATCCTGCGGCTGATCGTGCAGTTGCAGCGCGAGCATGGCACGGCGATCCTGTTCGTCACCCATGATCTCGGCGTCGTCGCCAAGATCAGCCAGAGAGTCTCGGTGCTTTATGCCGGCAAGGTGGTGGAGGAGGCCGACACGGCTGCCCTCTTCGCAGCACCGCAGCATCCCTACACGCGAGCGCTGATGGCGGCGACGCCACGCTACACCGATCCTTTCGCCTCGCTGAAGCCGGTGGACGACGAAGTCCTCGCAGGGCTTGCTTCAGAGATCGCTGCCGCAGACCAGGCCTGGAGGCGGTCGCATGGTTGAACCGTTGTTCTCCGTGCGCGGGCTGAAGGTCGCGCTGCCCGACATGACGCGCAAGCCGCTGATCGGCCGCGCGCCCTTGGTCGAAATCCTGAAGGGCCTGGATTTCGACCTGCCCAGGGGCTCGGTGACCGGCATCGTCGGCGAATCCGGATCCGGCAAATCGACGCTCGGCCGTGCTCTGGTGCGGTTGCTGGAACCGAGCGCCGGCAGCATAACTTACGACGGCCGCGACATCACGCATCTGCCGGAAGCGGAACTGCGGCCACTGCGGCGCAATCTGCAGATGATTTTCCAAGATCCGATGTCGTCGCTCAACCCGCGCCGCACCATTGCAAGCATTATCGCCGCGCCACTCAAGCAAAATGGCCTCGGCGACAATCTCAAGGCGCGCGTTGCCGA
>NZ_RZPQ01000580.1:0-3826 GCF_003999135.1 Mesorhizobium sp. M7A.F.Ca.CA.004.06.1.1
CCAGATCACCGTGCAGGATGTGTTCGAGGCGGTTGGCCAGCATTCGGTAGGCACCATCGATGATGCCGAACTTCTCGAAATCGAGCAGGCGGCCTGCCCGTCGGCCGGCTCCTGCGGCGCCCAGTTCACCGCCAACACCATGGCCACCGTCGCCGAGGCGATCGGCCTGGCGCTGCCCTATTCCTGCGGCGCGCCGGCACCCTATGAAATGCGCGACCGGTTCAATTTCGCCTCCGGCGAAAAGATCATGGAGCTGATCGCGAAAAATATCCGGCCGCGCGACATCGTCACTCTGAAGGCGCTGGAGAATGCGGCGACCGTGGTCTCGGCCACCGGCGGTTCGACCAACGCGGCACTGCATCTGCCGGCGATCGCCCACGAGGCCGGCATCAAGTTCGACCTGTTCGACGTGGCCAAGATCTTCGAGAAGACGCCTTACATCGCCGACCTCAAGCCGGGCGGCAAATATGTCGCCAAGGACATGTTCGAGGCCGGCGGCATTCCGCTGCTGATGAAGACGCTGCTCGACCACGGCTATCTGCATGGCGACTGCATGACCGTGACTGGCCGCACTTTGGCCGAAAACATGCAGCACGTTGTCTGGAATGAGCATCAGGATGTGGTCCGCCCGGCCAACACACCCATTACCCAAACCGGCGGTGTCGTGGGCTTGAAGGGAAACCTTGCCCCCGAAGGCGCGATCGTGAAGGTCGCGGGCATGGCGGAGTTGAAGTTCTCCGGCCCGGCACGCTGCTTCGATTCGGAAGAGGAATGTTTCGAGGCGGTGACGCATCGCAACTACAGGGAAGGCGAGGTTCTCGTCATCCGCTACGAAGGGCCGCGCGGCGGCCCCGGCATGCGCGAGATGCTGTCGACGACGGCAGCGCTGTACGGCCAGGGCATGGGCGGCAAGGTGGCGCTGATCACCGACGGGCGCTTTTCGGGCGCGACGCGCGGCTTCTGCATCGGCCATGTCGGCCCCGAAGCAGCCGTGGGCGGCCCGATCGGACTGCTCAGGGATGGTGACGTGATCTCGATCGACGCGGTGAACGGCACGATCGACGTGGCGTTGTCCGATAGCGAACTGGCGGCGAGGGCAAAGACATGGAAGGCGCGCACGACCGACTATCAGTCGGGCGCGATATGGAAATATGCACAGACGGTAGGGCCGGCGCGCGATGGCGCGGTGACCCATCCGGGCGGTGCGAAAGAAACACACTGTTATGCGGACATCTGAGTTGTTGAGGTCGTCTGTCTTTTCGGCACTGGTCGTGGCCGCCACATTTGGCGCGACCTTTGGCGCCGTGGGCCAGGCCATGGCCTTCGACGACAAGGTGTTCGACGACAAGACCGGGGTGAAGCCGCAATCCAGCCCCTGGGCGGTCTTCCAGTTCGGCTTCTCCGCCTACAAGAACGGCCACAAGGAACAGGCTGCCGAGGCCTACAAATACGCTGCCGAAAACGGCCAGATCGGTGCCACCTGGAAGCTTGCCCGCATGTATGCCGAGGGCGACGGCGTGGCGCGCGATGACTATGAGGCGTTCAAGTTCTTCTCCGAGATCGTTGACCAGGACGTCGAGCCCGGCTCGCCTGAGGAAAGCTATGTCTCCGACGCGCTGGTGGCGCTTGGCGACTATTTGCGCACGGGCATTCCCGGCAGCCCGGTCGCCGAGAACGAGGTGGCGGCCCAGGAATATTACATGCGCGCCGCCGCCAACTACCGCAATCCGAACGCGCAGTTCGAGATGGGGCAGATGTTCTTGAAGGGCGAGGGCGGCGTGAAGGCCAGTGTCAAGCAGGCCGGGCGCTGGTTCCAACTCGCCGCCGAGAAAGGCCATGCCGGCGCCCAGGCGACACTGGGCCATTTGTTGTTCCAGAGCGGCAAGATCGTTCGCGGCCTGGCGATGATGACGGCAGCGCTCGAACGCGCTTCGCCGGCTGACCAGCCCTGGATCCGCGGCATGCAGGAAGAGGCATTTGCCACCGCCGGCGAGGCCGACCGCCGCACCGCCATCTCGCTGGCCGATGATATCCTCACCAAGGGCAACAACGCGGACCAGTAGTCTCGCGGCTGCGTCAGCTTCACCAGCAGCACTCGATTTCGATCGCGATCAGTTCTCGATCGGCTCCGTCGGCACCATGCTGGGCGCCGGCGTCGAGATCGGCGTGACATGGGGGTGTGGCGCCAAGGTGTTTTCCGGGCAGCTATCCCCGATCTTCGTCCACGATGTGTTGTTGAGCACCATGTCGCAGCGGGCCAGATGGCTCCGGTCGGCAACCGTCAGGCAGGCGACCTGGCCAAGCTGGTAGGATTTTCCATTGGCCAAGCATTCCTGGTCGGCAAATGCCGCACCGGGAGCGGCCATGGCAAATGCCAGGCCGATCGGACAAAGATGAAATCGTGTGCTCATGGAACCCCAGCCGCCATGCTGGACCGCAATGAACGGCGCGAAATGTGGCGATATGAGGTCCAGCGCCTGCGTGCCCGGCGAGGTTCTCTCAGGCCGGCTGAAGCGCGAGATCGATCGCCACCGGGACGTGATCGGACGGTTTTTCCCAGGCGCGCACGTGCTTTTCGATCGACGCGGAAGAAAACCGGTTGGCGGCTTCCGGCGACAAAAGCAGGTGGTCGATGCGGATGCCGTTGTTCTTCTGCCAGGCGCCGGCCTGATAGTCCCAGAACGTGTAGGTGTCGTGCGCGTCGGTGACCGCGCGCACCGCCTCGGTGAAACCAAGGTTGAGCAGCCGGCGGAAGGCTTGTCGCGTCTGCGGCTGGAACAGGGCGTCGCCCAGCCAGTTCTCCGGAAACCGCGCGTCGATCCGCTCGGGAATCACGTTGTAGTCGCCGGCGAGCACCAGGGCCTCCTCAAGTCTCAGCCGTTCTTCGGCCCAGCGCTCCAGCCGCGCCATCCAGGACAGCTTGTAAGGAAACTTCTTCTCGTCATCGATCGGATTGCCGTTCGGCAGATAGAGCGAGGCGACGCGCAAGGCGCCCTTGTCGGTCGAGAAAACGCCTTCGATGAAACGCGCCTGTTCATCGGCATCGTCGCCGGGCAGGCCCCGGATGACTTCGTCGAAGCGCAGCTTCGACAACAGGGCCACGCCGTTGAAACCCTTCTGGCCATGGGTTTCGACATTGTAGCCAAGCGCCTCGATCTCGGCGCGCGGGAATTGCTCGTCGACGGTCTTGATCTCCTGCAGGCAGACGATGTCGGGTGCGCTCTCGGTCAGCCAATGGGTGAGATTGCCAATGCGGGCGCGGACACCGTTGATGTTCCAGGTGACGATTTTCATGGCGGTCTCGATGCTATTCAGTTGGATTCTTGCGGCGGATGGCGTTCGACGAGGCCAATCGTATTGCCAGCCGGGTCCTTTAGGAAGGCCATCCATTCGCTTTCCCCCGCTGGACCGAACTGGCCCTCCGTGTCGCGATGGACAAGTGTTGGCGGCGCGGTGAAGGGTACGCCTGCCGCGACCGCAGAGGCATGGAAGTCGTCGAGGCCGGATATGTCGAGATAGACGGTTCCGGCCGGTATGCCGTCAGTGAACAGCAGCCTGATATCGCCGGCCATGATGAAGGCGATGCCCGGCGGATCGAAGCGCGCATGAACCGCCATGCCGAGCACGTCGCGCCAGAAAGCCAGCGTGGTGTCGAGATCACGGCCAGCCGACAGCGCGATCTGACGGATCGCACTAATGGCAGGCATTCTATATGGAGAAACTCGTGCCGCAGCCGCAGGAGGCGACGGCGTTCGGATTGCGGATCTGGAACGACTGGCCCATCAGATCGTCGACGAAATCGATCACAGAGCCGCCCATATAGACC
>NZ_RZPQ01000581.1:0-3798 GCF_003999135.1 Mesorhizobium sp. M7A.F.Ca.CA.004.06.1.1
AGTTCCAGGAGGTCATCCTGCCGGTCGCCGACAAGCTCGGTGCCGCCGTCGGCGCCTCCCGCGCCGCGGTCGATGCCGGCTATGCGCCGAACGACTGGCAGGTCGGCCAGACCGGCAAGGTGGTTGCCCCCGATCTTTACATCGCGGTCGGCATCTCCGGCGCCATCCAGCATCTCGCCGGCATGAAGGATTCGAAGGTCATCGTCGCAATCAACAAGGACGAGGAGGCGCCGATTTTCCAGGTTGCCGACTACGGCCTCGTCGGCGATCTCTTCGTCATTCTGCCGGAGCTGCAAAAGGCGCTTTGACGCTTTCTGCCAAAGCGTATTAAATGGTGAGGGTGGGGTAGACGAAGTCGCCCCGCCCTTTTAGTTTGCACCGCACAAAAAGCAGGCCGCAAAGGCCTTTTGACGGGATCGGTGTAATGAGCAAGATCGAGACGATCGGCATCATCGGCGCGGGCCAGATGGGCGGCGGCATCGCCCATGTCTCCGCGCTTTCGGGCTACAAGGTGCTGATCTACGATATTTCGCCCGACCGCATCGAGAAAGGCATCGCCACAATCAGCGGCAACATGGCCCGCCAGGTGGGGTCCGGCAAGCTCGACGAGAAGGTGCGCAACGACGCGATGGGCCGCATTTCGGCCGCGCCCGCGATGGCCGATCTTGCCGGCGCGGATCTGGTGATCGAGGCGGCGACAGAGGACGAGACGGTCAAGCGCAAGATCTACGCCCAGCTTTGTCCGCAGCTCAATCCCGAAGCCATCCTGGCGACCAACACCTCGTCGATCTCGATCACGCGGCTTGCCGCGCAGACCGACCGGCCTGAGCGGTTCATCGGCATACATTTCATGAACCCGGTGCCGCTGATGAAGCTGGTCGAGCTGGTGCGCGGCATCGCCACCGAGGACCAGACCTTCGAGGCTGCCAAGACCTATGTGAAGCAGCTCGACAAGACGATCACGGTCTCGGAGGATTTTCCGGCCTTCATCGTCAACCGCATCCTGTTGCCGATGATCAACGAGGCGATCTACACGCTCTATGAGGGTGTCGGCTCGGTCGACGCCATCGACACCGCCATGCGGCTCGGCGCCAACCATCCGATGGGGCCGCTGCAGTTGGCCGATTTCATCGGGCTCGATACCTGCCTGTCGATCATGCAGGTGCTGCATGACGGCCTGTCGGACTCGAAGTATCGCCCTTGCCCGCTGCTGGTGAAATATGTCGAGGCCGGCTGGCTCGGCCGCAAGACCGGGCGCGGCTTCTACGACTATCGTGGCGAGCATCCCGTTCCGACGCGCTGAGCGCATCGTCGACGCAAATCAGGGACAAGCCTTCGGATCGGCGGTTGACAGGCTCGATCAGGAGGCCGCCGCCAGCGGCTCTGTCCGGCCCTCCACGATCCGTGCGTCGGACGCCACGGAGACACAGCCGCGGCCGGCCGCCTTGGCCGCATAGCAGGCCGCATCGGCTCTCGCGATGATCTCGTCGACCTCGCCGCAATTGGCATTGATCGCAGCCAGTCCGATGCTGGCGCCGATCACGTGAAGACGGCCGTCCCAGGTGAAGTCCAGCCCGCCGATCGCATCGATGATGGAGCGTGCCGCGATCTTGGCGCCGGCTGCCGAACCCGATTTCAGAATGACCGCGAATTCGTCGCCGCCGAGGCGAGCGACGATATCGTCTGGACCAAGCACGCCGCGAATCGCCTCGGCAACCCGCTTCAGCAGCGCGTCTCCCGCCGCGTGTCCGCCGGTGTCGTTGACCAGTTTGAAGTGGTCGAGATCGATGAACATGAACTGATGT
This sequence comes from Mesorhizobium sp. M7A.F.Ca.CA.004.06.1.1, assembly GCF_003999135.1. Taxonomy (NCBI): domain Bacteria; kingdom Pseudomonadati; phylum Pseudomonadota; class Alphaproteobacteria; order Hyphomicrobiales; family Phyllobacteriaceae; genus Mesorhizobium; species Mesorhizobium sp. M7A.F.Ca.CA.004.06.1.1. The sequence continues at coordinate 1,806 of NZ_RZPQ01000581.1, forward strand.
CCGGCGCCTCCGACCGACTTCGTCGTGTCGGCGGTGCCATCCTTGCGCGCCTGGCCGACCAGGTCTTCCATGGCGCGGATGAAGCTCGAGCGGTTGGCAAGGCCGGTCAGCGCATCGTGTGCCGCGGCATGCGCCAGCTGGCGCTGCAGCGCGCGCGCATCGGTAAAGTCCTGGAAGACGATGACCAGCCCGCAGAATTCGTTCCGTTCGTTGATGATCGGCGACACCACCTGGCGGATGCTGCAGCGCGTGTCGTCGCGCCGGATCAGGACGGCGCGGCTGTTCTGGTCGGCGGGCGCATGAACGCCAACTGCGGGCCGGGTGACGCCGATCCTGTGCCCCGTCTCCTCGTCGACCGCCCAGTAGACATGGCCAAGCATCTTGCCGAGAGCCTCGCCGCCGGCAATCCCGGTCAGCTTTTCGGCGACCGGGTTCATGAAGGTGATACCGTTTGCGGCGTCGGTGCAGATGACGGCATCGCCGATCGATTGCAGCGTCACCCTCAACCGCTCCTTTTCGTCGGCAAGCATTGCCGCTGACACAGTAAGGCGCTCTTCGGCCTCCTTGCGGCGGGTGATGTCGGTCAGGCTGCCGATGGCCCTGATCAGCCGTCCATTCTCGTCGCGTTCGATGGCCTTGCCGCGGTCGAGTATCCACATCCAGTGGCCATCCTTGTGGCGCATCCTGAACTCGGCCTCAAAGAACGGTGTCTTGCCCTCGAGATGAGCGCGATCCGCTTCGGCGACAGTCTCGCGATCGTCGGGATGAATCATCGTCAGCCAGCGATCGGTGTCGCCATCGAGCTCGCCATCCGCATAGCCCAGCATCTTGACCCAGGTCGAGGAATAGGTCGTGCCCCCCTTGCGCATGTCGAGGTCCCAGACGCCTTGGCCGGCACCAGCCAGAGCAAAATTCCAACGCGTCTCCGCCTCGGCAATGCGCGCCTCGGCCTGCTTGCGCGCGTCGATGTTCTCGATTTGCGAAACGAGATAGAGCGGGCGGCCGCTGGTCTCATCGCGAATGACCGAACCGGCAAGATGAGCCCAGACGGGCGTTCCGTCCTTCCTGAGATAACGCTTCTCGAAGTGGAAGGAATTGACCGTGCCCGCCTTCAGATCGTCCATCGTCTCCCGCCCGATCAGCAGATCGTCGGGATGCGTGATCTGGAAGAAAGTCAGCGCCTCGATCTCTTCGCTTGTGTAGCCAAGCATGGCGGCGAAGGCCGGATTGGTTTGGCGGATGCGACCGTCGAGACCGACAACCACGATGCCGATCGCCGAATCCTCCATGGCGCGGCGGAAGCGCAGCTCGCTCTCGGCGATCTGCTGGCGATCCCTGCTGATCCTGCGGATAGACAGGGCGGCGAGGAACAGCGCGCCCGCCGCCACCGCCACCGCGATCTGCAGGCAGAGCCTCAACGCTTCGGTGCCGAAATCCAGGCTCGACAGCAGGATCGAGGTCGCCAGCACGCCCAGGCCGGCGACGAGCAACGCCAGCCCTGCATGCCCAAGAGATTTTCGGCTGGTCAATCCTCGCCACATCACGATACGTGCCACCCCCGTGCGCAAACGCATGTTCTCGCATCAACCTTGGCGGATCGATTTTAAGGAAAGGTTGCGTCCGGCATGCCGGCGTGGTCGCTAACCGGCAAACAATTGCCGGCATGATTAAGGATCGGTGCACGGGTCCGCGATCGTTACGAAACGCTACCAGCGTATGAAAAACCGTCCGCCGAGCGCACCGAGCAATGCGAGCGCTGCGATCGCTGCCGTGTACCAGGTGGCGACGAAAAGCGGCGAGTCGTCGAAGCAGTGCGCGGCATAGAAGGTTGCCGCCAGCCCGCCGGCGAGCAGACCCGCCACCGCACCGGCAAGCACCGGCCGTGTCGGCGCGCCATAGCGCAGCATCCACAGGAAGATGGCAAGCGGGCCAATACCGATCAGCGGGATGAAGCCCATGCAGAGCATCATGTTGGAGCCGACCATCCGTGTAC
>NZ_RZPQ01000582.1:0-3780 GCF_003999135.1 Mesorhizobium sp. M7A.F.Ca.CA.004.06.1.1
CCGGTCGCGATATGCGGCAGCCTGGCGCGTCATGTCGGTGAAGCGGGAGAGCCAGGTCGGGCTGTGAACCCCGAAGTCGGTGCCGTAGATGGCAGTCAGCGCCTCGCTGAGCTCGCGCAGGGTCGGTTCGCCGCGCGCCTCCAGGCGGGGCTCCGTCAGCACGACGCCAACCTTCTTGCCGCCCTCGATCTTACCCAGAGCATGAATTCCGGAGGCGTTGCTGCGGAAGCCCCATGCCGGTTCTTCCGACATTTCGACCTCGGCAATCATCCAGCTCATCGTCGGATCCCATCCGGCGAACTCGATACCGGTCGCCTTGCGAATGGTGCTGCGGCCTCCGTCGCACCCGACCAGATATGCGGCCCTCAGGCGGTGACCGGTGGACAGTTCGACATCGACGCCGCTGTCGTCCTGGGCAAACCCCGCAACCTCGTGTCCGCGATAGATCGGTACCTTCAACTCGCCGACCCAGTCGGCCAGGATGCGCTCGATGTGGTTTTGCCGCAGTGCCAGCAGATAATTGTGGCGCGTGGGAAAATCGCTGATGCCTAACCGGATCATGTGGAAGCCCACGGACGGCGATATCTGTCCCTGTGAAAGAAACCGATCCACAATTCCGCGCTGGTCGAGCACCTCAAGAGTGCGCGCATGCAGGCCGCCTGCGCGCAATCCTGCCAATTTCTGATCCGGTCGCCTTTCGAAAATGGCAACGTCCACGCCTGCCAGCGCCAGTTCGCCTGCCAGCATCAATCCCGTCGGACCACCCCCGGCGATCACAACCGCATGATCTGAAATCATTATCATAACTCCCGTTTTCCGCACCCTGGCTTGGGTCGCGGTTTTACGGGAGGAGCCGGGTCTTGCCGCAAGCCCCTTGTGCGCCATATCTATGAAATGGAAGGGGTGCTCTTCCCCTCGTCGTTGGCTGCCCTCACAGCGAAACTGTGTAGGAACCAAAACGGGTATCCTGATTTCACATGCAAAAACGCAGATTCCTCCGTGCTTTGGCACGGAGTTCTGATGTTCTTTTGGAGAGAAGGGGGCCGGTCGGCGTTTGGCAGCGGTACGAGGAGGCCACTATGTGCCAGCGCCGGCCGGCCGACCCCACGGACCCAGGAGATGCGGCGGACCTGAGCATCATGGGGTATTCCCAGGATCGGAGCCGGTTTTCTATCCTCGTGCCGGCTTCGTCTTGGCCTGCACAGTTGCGCAAGAGCTTATGAAAATCAACAGTTTCTTAACCAAGGCTCGCGAATCGCTTGGATTAAGGTAAACGGGTAACCCTGTCGGGTTGACAGGATAATCGGGGCTGGATCGCTACGCCGCCTTGGCGACGACGCGATTTCGGCCGCCGCTTTTGGCTTCGTAGAGCGCGAGATCGGCACGCTTCATCAGCGCCGCCACCGTGTCCACGCCCTTCAGCACCGACGACACGCCGACGCTGACCGTGACTTCGATCGCCTTGCCGTCCTGCCCGATGGCGAAAGCCGCCTGGGCGATTTCGGCGCGAATGCGTTCGGCTACCTTCTCGGCCACCGCGCCCTCGGTGTCCGGCATCACCACGACGAACTCCTCGCCGCCAAAGCGGCAGGCAAGGTCGATACCCCTGACATTCTTGCGCAGCCGTCGTGCGAATTCCCGCAGAACCTCGTCGCCGCCGTCATGACCGTGCGCATCGTTGATCGCCTTGAAGCGGTCGAGGTCGGTGATCATCACCGACAGCGGCCGGCGCCGCGCTACGGCGCGATCGAACAGCGTCTGCAGGTGGCTGTCCAGATAGCGGCGGTTGTGCAGCCCGGTCAGTCCATCGGTCACCGCCATTTCGATGGTCTGGGTGACGCTGGCGCGCAGCTGGTCGTTGTAACGCTTGCGGCGCACCTGGGTGCGCAGCCGCGCCGTCAACTCCTGCTGGTCGATCGGCCGCATCAGATAATCATTGATGCCGAGTTCGAGGCCGCGGATGATGCGTTCCTCCTCGCCCTCCTCCGCCAGCAGGATGATCGGCACGAAACGGGTGCGATCGAGCGAGCGCAACTGCGAACAGAGCCTCAGCGGATCGAAATCGGCGAACGCGGTCGAGATCATCACGCATTCATAGGACGTCTCGGCGGCCTGGAAGAAACCGGCATGCGGATCATGTGTGACGTCGAGGTCGGCCCGGTCGCGCAGCATCTTCTGGATGCGCTCAACGGATGATTTGCGCTCGTCGATCAAAAGCACTTTAGGCGTCGTGTCCTCGGATGCGAAATTGCGGCTGAGCAACTCCTCGATGCCGATGTTGCGCGTCGTCGAGGCGCGCAGCCGCAACTCGTCGGTCAGCGACTTCAGGCGAACCAGGCTCTTGACGCGCGTCATAAGCTGCAGGTCGTTGACCGGCTTGGTCAGGAAGTCGTCGGCACCGGCCTCGAGCCCGCGGACGCGGTCGGAGACCTGATCGAGCGCGGTGATCATCACCACCGGAATGTGCGATGTCGCCGGATCGCTCTTCAGCCGCCGACAGACCTCGAAGCCGTCCATATCAGGCATCATCACGTCGAGCAGCACGACATCGACCTTGCCGTTCTCGCAGGTCTCTATCGCATCCGGCCCGTTGGTGGCGGTCAGCACTTCGAAATATTCGGCCAGCAGCCGCACTTCCAGCAGCCGCACATTGGCAGGGATATCGTCGACGACGAGGATCCGAGCAGTCATTTCACAAGGCTCCGGCTCGGCTGAAGGGGCACATCACGCATCGCCCAGATAGGATTTGATGGTTTCGATGAAACGCGGCACCGAGATCGGCTTAGAAATATAAGCCTCGCAGCCGCCCTGGCGGATACGTTCCTCGTCGCCCTTCATGGCGAAGGCGGTCACCGCAATGACCGGGATGACGTGCAGTTCGTCGTCTTCCTTCAGCCATTTGGTCACTTCAAGCCCCGACACTTCAGGCAATTGGATATCCATCAGGATCAGATCCGGCTTGTGCTGGCGCGCCAAATCGAGCGCTTCCAGACCGTTTCGGGTGCGCACGGTCTCGTAACCGCTTGCCTCGATGAGGTCCCGAAAGAGCTTCATATTGAGCTCATTGTCTTCGACGATCATAACCTTCTTCGGCATCGATTTCCCGTCCCGGCTGCCCTTCCGCTTCGAAGGCAACCGTCATGCGCCCATGTCTGAACGCATCAAACCCTGCTTCACTTTACGGCAATATGATTGACGAAACGGAAATCCGCGGCTGGAAAACAGCGCGAATTCCACCTCGTCCCCTGCGCGTCCAAAGGGCGCGCCACGCTCTAATGGCTTGCCGCAAGCAACTCTTGCCATTACTGCGGGAGAGACTCATTCCACACACCGAAGGTAGTGATGGCAAACGCAGCGTCAATGCGCGAAGAAGCGGAATCGATTGCCGTGAAGGCCCTGGGCTTCGTCGCCTCCGATCCGGAGCTTCTGCCGCGCTTTCTGGCAATCACCGGCATAGAGGTCCATTCGATCCGCAAAGCCGCCAGCGAGCCGGGTTTTCTGGCCGGTGTCCTGCAGTTCATCCTCGCCCACGAGCCGACTCTGATGCGCTTTGCCGAGGAAACCGGCACCCCGCCGGCGGCCGTCGGCAAAGCCTTGCGGTCGCTGCCGCTGGGCGACGACAACCACGAGCATTCCATATGAGCGATGATCCGGAAACCGCGCGCCAGATCGAAGAACTGGCAGCCGACGACCGACCCTTGCTTGTCCTCGATGTCGACGATGTCGTGCTCGAATTCATCCGACCGTTTCCGAATTTCCTCAAGGCGCGCGGCTATGGCC
>NZ_RZPQ01000583.1:0-3778 GCF_003999135.1 Mesorhizobium sp. M7A.F.Ca.CA.004.06.1.1
CCGCTGCTGACGCCGATCATCGCCATCACCATGACCTTTTCGGTCCTGTTCACCTTCACCGATTTCCAGTTGATCTATGTGCTGACTCGCGGCGGACCGGTGAATGCCACCCATCTGATGGCGACGCTCTCGTTCCAGCGCGGCATTTCCGGCGGCCAGCTTGGCGAGGGAGCCGCGATCGCGGTGGCGATGACCCCGTTCCTGCTAGCGGCGATCCTTTTCAGCTATTTCGGGCTGCAACGTCGTAAATGGCAGCAGGGCGGTGGAGACTGACATGGCCGCGATCGAAACGAACAATCGTCCGAACACGGATGAAGGCGGCATGGGCTATCTCCAGAGCCTGCCCCGGCGCGTGGTCACCGTTTATCTGCCGCTCCTGATCTTCGTCATCGTGCTGCTGTTCCCGTTCTACTGGATGACGATCACGGCGGTGAAACCCAATCTCGAGATGACGGATTATGCCAATTTCAATCCGTTCTGGGTCGTCAATCCGACACTCGAGCATATTCGGTATCTGCTCTTCGACACATCCTATCCGGGCTGGCTTCTCAACACGATCATCATCTCGACCGCCTCAACTTTCCTGTCGCTGCTGGCGGCGGTGTTCGCTGCCTATGCGATCGAGCGCTTGAGGTTTTCCGGGGCGCGGCAGGTCGGCTTGGCAATCTTCCTGGCCTATCTCGTGCCGCCCTCGATACTGTTCATTCCCCTGTCGGTAATGGTGTTCAACCTCGGGCTTTACGATACGCCGTTCGCGCTGATCCTCACCTATCCGACCTTCCTCATTCCATTCTGCACGTGGCTCTTGATGGGCTACTTCCGCTCGATACCCTTCGAACTGGAAGAATGCGCGCTGATCGACGGCGCGAGCCGCTGGCAAATCCTGACCAAGATAGTTCTGCCGCTGTCGGTGCCCGGCCTGATTTCCGCCGGCATCTTCGCTTTCACCCTGTCATGGAACGAATTCATCTACGCCTTGACCTTCATCCAATCGTCCGAAAACAAGACCGTGCCGGTCGGCGTGCTTACCGAGCTCGTACGTTCGGACGTCTATGAATGGGGAGCCCTGATGGCAGGCGCGCTGATCGGCTCCCTGCCGGTGGTGGTGCTCTATTCATTCTTTGTCGAGCACTACGTCTCCTCGATGACGGGGGCGGTCAAGGAGTGAAGCTGAGGCGGAAATCCCACCCTCGGCGGACCATCGAAGCAAGCTCGTGGGTGCCAAGCTGATCGTCAGCTTCCGGCCAAAGGCGACGATGGAAAAATCTGCCCGATGGCGCGAAGCCGGCAGCTTCGATCCGATCCGCGCACTCCGCTCCCTCTCCTTCCCGCAAGCCTGCCACAAGCTTGTTGAGGCATGGTCTGGCTAAGGAAAACCGGTAAAAGGCGGACTTTCTTGGCGATTTCTCCACCCAGCGACATCGTTATGGATGTGGCCCGAGCCGCCGACCCGGCGGATATCGAGACCGCCCGCGCCGCGCTGGCAAAGCGGGCCGGCGGCGCTGCGGGCACGTTTTCACTCGACACCGCCGCTTCGGTCGATGCCGGCTCGATCCTGTCGCGCGCCACCGCCGACAAGGCCGCCGCTGCAACCGACCCGGCCAACAAATTCAAGAAGTTCGAGGCGATGGTGCTGCAGACCTTCATCCAGAACATGCTGCCAAAGGACACCGAGGGCGTCTACGGCAAGGGCCTGGCTGGCGACATGTGGAAATCGCAGCTTGCCGAGCGGGTGGCCGATGTGATGGCCGAACGCGGCGGCATCGGCATCGCCAAGTCGATGCTTGCCGACCACTATCTCGAAGGCAAGCGCGTGGTTCCGGTCGGTCCGGTCTCGGGCGGGTTGGAAAAGACCGAGATCGACCAGCAAAACAGCCTGTCGACCTCGCTGGTCCACCAATTGCAGCGCAAGGCTGCGGGGTCGATGACCGGTGACGAGACGACCATAAAAACAAACATCAAGATCTAAACTGGGAAACGCCATGGCCGACTTTTCAGAATCCACCCCCAATCTGCCAGCACGCACGACCGCGTCGGAAGCGCCGATCCCGTTCGCGCGGCCCGGCAACCTCGCCGCCATCATCGGTCGCATACAGGAAGTGGTCGAGGAAGAGACGGCCGGTATCCGCAACGCGACCAACTATGATCTCAAGGCGTCGAACGCCCGCAAGAGCCGCTACCTCTACGAGTTGACGCGCGCCATGAAGGGCGGCAGCGAAGCCGAATTCCTCGAACAGCACCGCGAGGGCCTGACCCGGCTGCGCCAGAAGCTGGCGAAGAACGAAGCGGCGATCCTGGCGCATCTCAGCGCGGTCAACGAAGTCGCCAGCCTGCTGCGGCACGCCATCCAGCGCGCCGAGACCGACGGCACCTATTCCGCCGGCGAGTTCGGCTGGATGAAGGCATGATGCCGAACACAAGCGACACTTCGGAGATACTGCCGAAGCAACGGCGCAGTGCCGCGTCGCCTTCGCAAGGGACTGATCAAGGGACTGACAAGAGCCGATGATCAAGGTCATCGCCATCGCCGTCTGGATCTGCGCCGCAACCCTCGGCGCCGTGTTCTATTCGTTTCAGGCGGCCGGCGAGCGCGGTGTCGGCGAAACGCCGAAGCCGATGCTGGGCGGTCTCGACTACGTCAAGACCGACATCATTTCGGTGCCGCTGATCCGCGATTCTGAGATCGGCGGCTATTTCCTGACCAAGCTCGTCTACACCGTCGAACCCGAGCAGATAAAGAAGCTGTCCATTCCGGCCGAAGCGCTGATCACCGACCAGGTCTATTCCTACCTCTATTCCAATCCGCAGATCGACTTCACCAACAAGGCGACGATCGATCTCGATGCCTTCCGCGCCGCAATCCGCGATACCGTCAACGCGCGTGTCGGCGCGCCCTTGGTGCATGAGGTTCTGATCGACCAGGTCAATTTCCTGTCGAAGGACGAAATCCGCGACAACTGGCTGCGCCGCAAGAAAAGCGAGACGGCGAGCGAAATGACCAAGGCGTTCAAGGAACACTGAGTTGCCCCGGCTCGGAGTCCCGGCCTCATCGGGGCTCACCTGCCGCGACGGCAGGAACCAACCGCCCGAATTCGCGTTGACGTAAACGTCAACCCAAAGCTATATGCGGCAGCGACCGTGATCGCGAAACTGCGGCATGGGCTTCGGCTGGATCGAAGCGCCGTTGCGAGACAGATGCAACCAGACAAGGAGAACAGCGTGAGCGTTCAGGAGATTGCCGAGAAGATCAAGTCGCGCGTGGCCAGCAGCGGGTTCGATCGTTCCGTGAAATTCGACACCGGCAGCGACGGCGTCATCGTCATCGACGGCGCAACCGTCTCGAACACCGATGCACCCACCGACTGCACCATCAAGCTCTCGCTCGACGATCTGGATTCGCTGATCGCTGGCGACCTGAACCCGACAATGGCGTTCATGACCGGCAAGATAAAGGTCGAAGGCGACATGACCGTCGCCATGGCGCTCAGCCAGCTGATCGGCTGAAGGCATCCAGCCGCCCAAGCGGCACCCACCAAGCGCAAAAACGCCGCCTTTTCGGGCGGCGTTTTTGCATGAAATGCTGCCGGCTTCGTGTCAGGCCGCCGATATCAGTTCCTGCGCCTTCAGCTTGCGGCCGGCCGCCTTCAGCGTGCCGTGCACGCCGTCAAGCGCGCCTTCCACCAGTTCCAGCGCCAGCAGGCGGTGCCGCTCATAGGGTCCCGGCATGGCAAGTGAACCGGTCTTCTCGGCCGAGAAGCCGAAGCGCGCGTAAGAGGGC
>NZ_RZPQ01000584.1:0-3765 GCF_003999135.1 Mesorhizobium sp. M7A.F.Ca.CA.004.06.1.1
CGCCACCTCGCAGACCTCATAGACACCGTCGGCGAACTGATAGCCGCGATCCTCGATATGCACGGCAGCGTCGGCGTGCGTGACATAGCGCCCGTTGACATAGGCAATGCGCGGCATGGGCAACCTCTAAGAAATTCTGGGGCTTTCTTATGCGATTCCACCGCGGCCGTAACCGGCAAATGCTTGGCCCAGGCGCGGCTAACCCGCGTCAGACGCCCAGCGACTTCAGCTTGCGGTGCAGCGCGGAGCGCTCCATGCCGATGAACTCGGCGGTCTTCGAGATGTTGCCGCCGAACCGGTTGATCTGGGCGATCAGGTAGTCCTTCTCGAACTGCTCACGCGCTTCGCGCAGCGGCAGCGCCATGATGTGCTGGTCGGATTGATTCGGCGTGCGCGGCATGACATCTCCGATCTCGGCCGGCAACAGATCGGCGGTGATCGGCGCATCGACGTCGTCGCCGCGCGCAAGGATCATCAGGCGCTCGACATTGTTGCGCAGCTGGCGAACGTTGCCCGGCCAGTTGTGCGCCTGCAGCACGGCCAGCGCGTCGTCGCCGATGCGGCGCGAGGATATTCCCTACCTCGTCGACAATTTCATGAAGCAGATCGCCCGCCAGGCCGGCATCAAGCCGCGCCGCTCGGCCAATCCCGGCACGATGACCGGAACCACCGCGAGGCGATGGTAAAGATCCTCGCGGAAACGCCCGTCGGCAATCATCGCTTCGAGGTTCTGCGAGGTCGAGGAGATGATGCGGACATCGACCTTGACCCGCTTGGTTCCCCCTACCCGCTCGAACTGCTGCTCGACCAGCACGCGCAGGATCTTGTTTTGCGTCTCGCGCGGCATGTCGGCCACCTCGTCGATGTAGAGGATACCGCGATGGGCCTCCTCCAGCGCGCCGACCTTGCGCTCGACGCCATTCGATTCGGTGCCGAACAGCTCGATCTCCATGCGCTCGGGCGTGATGTTGGCGGCGCTCAGCGTCACGAAAGGTGCGCTCTTGCGCGCCGACAGCGTGTGGATGGCGCGCGCGGCCAATTCCTTGCCCGAGCCAGACGGTCCGATGATCATCACGCGGCTGTTGGTCGGCGCGACGCGTTCGATGGTCTGGCGCAACTGGCTCATCGCCGACGACATGCCGATCAGATCGAAGGTTTCGCCGCTGCGCAGCTTGAGGTCGGAAACCTCGCGCCGCAATTTCGAGGTCTCGAGCGCACGCTCGGCAATAAGGATCAGCCTGTCGGCCTTGAACGGTTTTTCGATGAAGTCATAGGCGCCGCGACGGATGGCGGAGACCGCCGTTTCGATGTTGCCGTGGCCGGAAATCATCACCACCGGCAAGGTCGGATGCATGGTCTTGATCTCGTCGAGCAGCGCCAGCCCGGCCAGGCGCGAGCCCTGCAGCCAGATATCGAGGAAAATCAGCCGCGGCGCGCGATCAGCTATAGCAGCGAGCGCGCTGTCAGCATCGAATGCCGTGCGGGTTTCGTGACCTTCGTCGCTCAGTATGCCCGCGACGAGTTCACGGATGTCTTCCTCGTCATCGACGATGAGAATATCAGACGCCATTACCGACCTTTTCAGTTTCTCTTTCGTTTTCCGCCCTGCTTTCGCTGCGCGGAGCCGTTGCGGCCGCAGGCGGCAGGATGATGCTGATCATCGCGCCGCGCCCATCGTGGAAGTCCGCTGGAGCATCGTGTAGTTCCAGCCTGCCGCCATGGTCCTCCACGATCTTCTTGACGATAGCGAGGCCAAGTCCGGTGCCCTTCTCGCGTGTGGTCATGTAGGGCTCGAGCAGCCGTTGGCGATTCTCGCGCGGCAGGCCTTTGCCATTGTCGATGACGTCGATTCGAATCGCACCATTCTGGCGCCCGGCTTGAATCCGGATTATGCCGTGCGAACCGTCCTTCTGTTCCAATCCGTCGATCGCCTCGGCCGCGTTCTTGATCACATTGCCGAAGGCCTGCGCCATCAGGCGGCTGTCGAAAGTGCCCTTGAGCGGCTCCGTGCCGAATATCCGCTCGAAAGTGATGTCGGCGCGGCTGACCTCGACCAGGAACGAGGCCTCACGCAGCGATTCGCGCAGATCTATCGCCTTCATCTCAGGCTTTGGCATGCGCGCGAACGCCGAGAATTCGTCCACCATACGGCCGATATCCTCAACCTGACGGATGATGGTGTCGGTGCATTGGTCGAAAACCTCGCGGTCCTCGGTAATCACCTTGCCGTAACGGCGCTTGATGCGTTCGGCCGAGAGCTGGATCGGCGTCAGCGGGTTCTTGATCTCGTGGGCGATACGCCGCGCCACATCCGCCCAGGCCGACGAGCGCTGCGCCTGAACCAGGTCGGTGATGTCGTCGACCGTCACGACATAGGATTTTTCCTCCGAGCCGTCGTCGCCGGCCTCGATGGTGATCTGCACGTTGAAGGTCCGCTCGGCACCGGCGCGGTAAAAGGTCACCTGCTCGCGATAGACGGGTTTGCCGGACTTGCGACCGATCTCGAAGACGCGGCCGACATGCGGCAGTACGGCGGAAAGATTCTGCCCAAGGGCTGCGCTGGCCGAAATCGCCAGCATCGCCTCGGCCGAGCGGTTGACGATGGTGACGATGCCGTAGGGATCGACGCCGATGACGCCGGCGGTAACGCCGGCAAGCACGGCTTCGGAGAAGCGGCGCCGTTCGTCGATCAGGTCCTTGGCCGACAGGATCTCATTGCGCTGCGATTTAAGTTCGAGAAGCATCTTGTTGAAGGTATCGCCGAGCGAGGCGACATCGCCGTCCGAAGGCCTGACGGGAACCGCGACGTCGAGATTGCCGGTCGCCACCTCGTCGGCGGCGCCGATGAGCTGGCGAATAGGCCGCACCAGACGGTCGGCGACCGCAATGCCGGTCCAGATCGCGGACAGGATGATGATGAGCGTCAGCGACAGATAGGGCAGCGCGAAGGCCACCTGCGAGGTACGGCGGTTATCTTCCAGCCCCCGATATTCGTCGGTGTTGGACCTGACGATCTGCCTTGCCTTGATCACTTCGGGATCGACGAGCCGAATGGTGTAGAGGTAGAGTCCTTCGATCTCCCGCAGCTTGACGATGGCGCCCATGATGTTGCGCGTTTTCGGTTCGATCAGCACCGGCTTGCCGTCGGCAGCGCTGGCCACCGCGCCTTCCGGCGGCTCGGGCATGGCGAACTCCGTATCGGTCTTGGCGCTCATGACGAAAGAGCCGTCCGGCTTGATCAGCGCCGCATGGGCCAGCGAACGGCCCACGGCTTCCTTGTTCATCAAGTCGAGAAAGCCGGTACGATCAAGGCCGTAGAGCGTGCGCGACGCATCGAGATCATAGGCCATGGACAATGTCGTGCCCTGGAGGTTGCGGGCATTTTCCTGGACATAGGCGTCGGCGATCGAGAGGGACGAATTGACGATCGTCTTGGTGCGGATCTCGAACCAGCGGTCAAGGCCGATGTCGAGCGTGATCGAGGCAATGATGGCCACCATGATGGCGGGAATGGCGGCAACCAGGGCGAACATGGCGACAATGCGCACATGCAGCCGCGAAGCGGCCTTACCATGCCGGCGCGCCATCAGGATGCGGTGCACCTCACGCCCGACCAGCGCGATAAGAAACAGGACGAAAGCCGCGTTGAGGGCAATCAGCGCCAGCGTCGTCGACTCGTTCGGTGTGATCGGCGTGGCGCCGACGAGGATGGTGAACGAGATCGCAGCCGTCATCAGCGCGCCGACGACCGCGATCACACCCGGC
>NZ_RZPQ01000585.1:0-3763 GCF_003999135.1 Mesorhizobium sp. M7A.F.Ca.CA.004.06.1.1
GCGCGGCAAGTGACGGAACCCGACATGTCCGACCTGCAAGGCAATCTGAACAAGGCCGAGGCCTATATGGACCGCTTCAGGCGCGATGGCGTGTTGAACTAGATCGGCGGCGAGGCGGTACCGGCGCTCGACGGCGCGACGTTCGAAACGCTGTCGCCGGTCGACCTGAAGCCGCTGGCAAGCGTCGCGCGCGGCGGAGCCGCCGACATCGACCGCGCCGCCAGGGCAGCCAAGGCTGCGTTTCCAGCCTGGGCCGCCATGCCGGGCGAAGCGCGCAAGAAGCTGCTGCACAGAATCGCCGACGCGATCGAGGCGCGTGCCGAGGAGATAGCCTTCGTCGAATGCATGGATACCGGCCAGGCGCTGAAGTTCATGGCCAAGGCGGCGTTGCGGGGTGCCGAGAATTTCCGCTTCTTCGCCGACCGTGCACCCGAAGCCCGAGACGGCGAGACGCTGCGGACCACGGGCCAGGTCAACCTCACCACGCGGGTGCCTATCGGCCCGGTCGGCATCATCACGCCGTGGAACACGCCGTTCATGCTGTCGACCTGGAAGATCGCACCGGCGCTGGCGGCCGGCTGCACCGTGGTTCATAAGCCGGCTGAATTTTCGCCGCTGACCGCCCGCCTGCTGGTCGAGATCGCCGAGGAGGCCGGTCTGCCGAAGGGTGTGTGGAACCTGGTCAACGGCCTGGGTGAAGATGCCGGCAAGGCGTTGACCGAGCATCCCGACATCAAGGCGATCGGCTTTGTCGGCGAGAGCCGTACCGGCTCGATGATCATGAAACAAGGCGCCGACACGCTGAAGCGCGTGCATTTCGAACTTGGCGGCAAGAACCCGGTGATCGTCTTTGCCGACGCCGATCTCGAACGCGCCGCCGACGCCGCCGTATTCATGATCTATTCGCTGAATGGCGAACGCTGCACCTCATCGTCGCGACTGCTGGTCGAAGCTTCGATCTATGAAAGCTTCACCGCCAAAATCGCGGAGAGGGCGAAGCGCATCGTCGTCGGCCATCCGCTCGATCCGAAAACGGTGGTCGGCCCGCTCATCCATCCGGTGCATGAGAAGAAGGTGCTGTCCTATATCGACATCGGCAGGTCGGAGGGGGCCACGCTCGCCGTCGGCGGCGGCAAGGGCGAGGGGCCGGGCGGCGGCTGTTATGTCGGCCCGACACTGTTCACCAACGTCACCAACGGCATGCGCATTGCGCAGGAGGAGATTTTCGGGCCGGTGCTGAGCGCCATTCCCTTCAACGACGAGGCCGAGGCGCTTGCGCTGGCCAACGACACGCAATACGGCCTGACCGGCTATCTCTGGACCTCGGACGTCACCCGCGCCTTCCGCTTCACAGACGCGCTCGATGCCGGCATGATCTGGGTCAATTCCGAGAATGTGCGCCATTTGCCGACACCGTTCGGCGGCGTCAAGAATTCCGGCATCGGCCGCGACGGCGGGGACCATTCCTTCGACTTCTACATGGAGACGAAGAACATAGCCTTTGCGACGACGGCGCACGCGATCCAGAAACTCGGCGGCTGACCGGAGGAAATCAGATGCCCTTGCCCAAGCCCAATCTCTACCCCGCCTTCAACATCGTGCGCCTCAGCCATGTCGAGCTGGCCGTCACCGACCTCGCCAAATCCCGCGCCTTCTATGTCGATACGCTCGGCCTGCAGGTCACCGACGAGACATCGGACACCATCTATCTCAGGGCGCTGGAGGAGCGTGGGCACCATTGCATCGTGCTGAAGAAGGCGGCCACGGCAGAAGCGCGCGACCTTGGCTTCAAGGTCTTCTCGGATGAAGACCTCGACAAGGCAGTGCATTTCTTCAAGGACAAGGGCCTGCCGGTGGAATGGGTCGAGCGGCCTTACCAGTCGCGCACCTTCCGCACCCGCGATCCGCACGGCATTCCGCTCGAATTCTACGCTGAGATGGAGCGGCTGCCGCCGATCCACCAGAAGTATGCGCTGTACAAGGGCGTCAAGCCGCTGCGCATTGACCACTTCAACTGCTTCTCGCCCAATGTCGACGAGTCCGTCGCCTTCTACAACGAGCTCGGCTTCCGGGTGACCGAGTATACCGAGGACGCCAGCAGCGGAAGGCTGTGGGCGGCGTGGACGCACCGCAAGGGCGGCGTGCACGACATCGCCTTCACCAACGGCATCGGGCCGCGCCTGCACCATGTCGCCTTCTGGGTGCCGACGCCGCTCAACATCATCGACCTGCTCGATCTGATGGCAACGACGGGCTATTTGCCGAACATCGAACGCGGCCCCGGCCGGCACGGTATTTCCAACGCCTTCTTCCTCTATGTCAGAGACCCGGACAACCACCGCATCGAGATTTACTGTTCGGATTACCAGACGGTCGATCCGGACCTCGAGCCGATAAAATGGGACCTCAAGGACCCGCAACGCCAGACGCTGTGGGGCGCGCCGGCGCCGAAAAGCTGGTTCGAGGAGGGCAGTGTGTTTGCCGGAGCGAAGGCACGCCAGCCGGATTTGGCGGCTTCGCCGATCATTGCGCCTTAGACGGGAATTCAGAGATGATAGCGTTCCGTCACGCCCCCCTCTGTCCTGCCGGACATCTCCCCCTCAAGGGGGGAGATTGGCCAGGCCCATGGTCAGCGCCTCTCTTGCAGCGTTGGAAATTGGCGAAGGCAGAGATGACATCCAATCTCCCCCCAAGAGGGGGAGATGTCCGGCAGGACAGAGGGGGGCGTCGTAGAGCTCCGACCTCGCCGATATTCACCATCGCCGGAGCCGCAGCATGAACCACGCACGGCTCGCCACCTTCACCGTCGGCGGCAAGGTGCGCTATGGCGCGATATCAGGCAACGGTGTCGTCGACTTGTCGGCGCGCCACGGCCAATGGCCGACGTTGCGGGAAGTGATCGAGGCCGGCGCCTTGCGGCGGCTGGCGGAAGAGGCCGAGGCGTTTGCCGCCGATTTTCCGCTCGACGCCATCGCCTATGAAATCCCGATCCCGTCACCGGAAAAGATCATCTGCGTCGGCGTCAACTACCCCGACCGCAACGAGGAGTACAAGGACGGCCAGGCAGCGCCCTCCAACCCGTCACTGTTCATCCGCTTCCCCCGCTCCTTCGTCGGCCATGGCGCGCCGCTGGTGCGGCCGCCGGAATCACCGCAGCTCGACTATGAGGGCGAGATCGTCATCGTCATCGGCAAGGCCGGCCGGCGCATTGCCGAGGCCGACGCGCTCGGCCATATCGCGGCGCTCTCGCTGTGCAATGAAGGCACCATCCGCGACTGGGTGCGCCATGCCAAGTTCAACGTCACGCAAGGCAAGAATTTCGACCGCAGCGGCTCGATCGGCCCATGGCTGGTGCCGTTCAGCGACGAGGCGCAGATCGCCGACATCGCGCTGACCACCCGCGTCAATGGCGAGTTGCGCCAGCAGGACCGCACCAGCCGGATGATTTTTTCCTTCCGCAAGATCATCAACTACATCTCGACCTTCACCACGCTGGTGCCGGGCGATATCATCGTCACCGGCACGCCGACGGGTGCTGGCGCCCGCTTCGAGCCGCCGATCTGGCTGAAGCCCGGCGACGTGATCGAGGTGGAGGCCGAAGGCATCGGCGTGCTCAGAAACGGTGTCGTCGACGAGGCAGCGCAATGACCCCGGAACAGGTGGAGGACGCCGCGGCACAGCTGTTCGAGGCCGAGCGGTCGCGCCGCCAGATCCGTCTGCTCAGCCTCGATTTTCCCGATGCGACGATGGAGGACGCCTATCG
>NZ_RZPQ01000586.1:0-3762 GCF_003999135.1 Mesorhizobium sp. M7A.F.Ca.CA.004.06.1.1
GTCGTCGGTGGTTCCGACGGCGACCAGCGTCGGCTGGGCGATGCGGGCGATATCCTGCTCGCTCAGCAATTCGCGCGATTTGGCGATGCAAGCGGCCAAGGCCCGGCGATCGCTGCGGGTCTGGTCGGCGAAGGCGCGAAACGACCGGCCGCGCGGATGGCTGGTGGCGGCCGGATCATCGGCAAGCAAGGCGGCGGCGATCGGATCCCAATCGCCGACACCGTCGACCATGCCGATGCCGAGACCGCCGAAGACCAGCGTCGCCACCTTGTCCGGATCGGACAGCGCCATGAACGCCGCGATGCGCGCGCCCATCGAATAACCCATGACATGAGCGCGCCCGATGCCGAGATGGCCGAGCAAGGCAGCGGCATCGGAAGCCATCTTGACCGGCGTGTAGTCGGCCTCCTCATAGCTCTTGGACGACGAGCCGTGGCCGCGATTGTCGAAGGCGATGGCGCGGTAACCGGCGTCGTTCAGCGTCTTGAACCAGCCGGGCGACACCCAGTTGACATAATGGCTCGAGGCGAAGCCATGGATCATCAGCACCGGATCGCCCTCGCCCGATGCCGGCTGGCGGTCGAGGAAGGTAAGCTCGAAGCCGTCATGGGTGAAAGACTGCATCTGCGATCCCGCCTGTGTGCTCAACCGCCACCGCCATTGGGTGCATCGCCATTGTCGGCTGGTGGCATGCCGGGGCCGGATACCGTGCCCACGGCCGGATGGCGCAAAAGGTCGCCATACTCGATGCCGTTCCTGGCGGCAGTGCCGGCCTTGAGCTCGAGCACGAAGCGCACCGGTACGCCGGGCGAAACGACGGCGTCCGATTGCGGCTCGCCGTGCTTGACCGCCCGGATCTTGCCATCCTGGCCGACGAAAATCAGATCAAGCGGCATTGGCGTGTTGTGCATCCAGAAGCCAACCTGCTGCTGGACCTCGAAGACGAACAGCATGCCGTGGTTGTCCGCCATGTCCTGGCGGTACATCAAGCCGGCCTCGCGCTCCGCGGCGGTGTCGGCGACTTCGATGGAAAAAGAGCGATCACCGCCTTTCGTCACCACGACCAATGGCGCCGGATCGGCTGGAAGGATCATCGCCCGGCTGTCCGCCGAGGTCGGCTTTTCGGAATAGAAGTAACCACCGGCGGCGGCGATGAAGGCAATCGCGCACATCGCGCCCGCGGTCAGCCAGTTCCTGTAAGCCATTCGAAATCCTCGGCCGGAAACGCCCTAGTGCGAGACCGGCAAGGTCCCCATATCGGGGTGAATTTCGGCGGCCATAAGGCCTTTGTCGCCGCGTCCGAAACGAACCAGCACGACCTGCCCCGGCCGAAGCTCGGTGATACCGTAACGGCGCAAGGTCTCCATATGGACGAAGATGTCCTCGGTGCCCTCGCCGCGGGTGAGAAAACCAAACCCCTTGGTGCGGTTGAACCATTTCACCAGGGCGCGTTCGAGACCGCTCTCCGGCGTCACCGCGACATGGGTGCGCTGCTCCTGCATCTCGGCCGGGTGGACCGCGGTGGTGACGTCCATAGAGAGCACCCGGAAGGCCTGCAATCCGCGGTCGCCATGTTTGACGAGGCAGACCACGCGTGCGCCCTCCAGGGCCGTCTGAAAGCCATCCCTTCGAAGACATGTCACATGGAGGAGGATATCGCCGGAAATGCCGTCATCCGGCAAAATGAAACCATAGCCCTTGGCCACATCGAACCACTTGATGGCGCCGGCTATTTCGAGCAAGTCCGCGGCATCGCCGCCTTCGTCACGCTGCAAGGCGTCGCCGAGGGGTCCGTCCCGCCCCGTCAAAGAGGCCTTTTCCCCCATAAGAATGCCCCCTTTTTTCAAGAACACCGCAACTGATTCTTGCCAACAGATTAACACTGCGGCTTCCGGTCTGTGCAAGACCTGCCGTGCCTTTTTTCACGGTTCATTTGGGCAATACCGGATTTGTTCTTTGCCGGCATTGCGCACCGCCGCACGATTGCCCTTTGACAGGGCCGACCCTATGTTGCGCCGCAACGCAATTTATCGAGGAAATCACATGCGCTATCTGCACACCATGATCCGCGTCACCGACGTCGATGCCTCGCTCGACTTCTACTGCAACAAGCTCGGCCTCAAGGAAGTGCGCCGCTACGAAAACGAGCAAGGCCGCTTCACGCTGATCTTCCTCGCGGCCTCCGAAGACGAGCAAAGCGGCATCGCCGACAAGGCACCGCTGATCGAACTGACCTACAATTGGGATCCGGAAGACTACAAGGGCGGACGCAATTTCGGCCACCTCGCTTATGAGGTCGACGACATCTACGCCACCTGCCAGCATCTGATGGACAATGGCGTCATCATCAACCGGCCGCCGCGCGACGGCAACATGGCTTTCGTCAAGTCGCCGGACGGCATCTCGATCGAGCTTCTGCAGAAAGGCCCGGCCAAGGCCAAGGCGGAGCCCTGGGCTTCGATGGCGAACACCGGAAGCTGGTAGCCGATCACGCTGTCTTGAGCGGACAATGCCAGGCTGACGGCCCGGTACCGTTTGGTTTTTCAGGGGCGGCGCCTATCTGTCTGGCTGAGGCGCCAGGCTTGGGCCGGCGCCCAGCCATGCAACAGGCGCTTGCCCAGGAGAATTCATGCCGACCAGCCATGCCGACGTCGCCACCGAACATGCCAGCCGCTACCTGCAGCAGCTGTGCAAGCACTGGGCGCACAAATTCCCGGTCGAGTTCGATCCCACCCACGGCACCATCGATCTCTCAATGGGCCGTACCGTCATGGATGCCAATGCGGCGACACTGCATATCACGGTGTCGACCGACGAAGCGGGATCGATCGAGCGCCTGGAAAGCGTTGTCGCCGATCACATCAAGCGCTTTGCTTTCCGCGAAGAACTGACCTTCGACTGGAAACCAGCACCGGCGGCATAGGCCGCCTACTTCCCACCGGTCTGAGCAGCCATCTCCAGCAGCGCCTGCACGGAGCGCCAGTTGCGTGCGGTGCCCGGGACTTTCAGCGTGCGCGGGATCAGCCCGGCAAACACCGATTTGCCCAGCCCGTCCGGCGCGTGCAAGTAGAGCACATCGCCCTTGATCTCGAAGCGTTCGGGGCCGGTGCACTTTTCGGTCAGTCGCGCCACCTCGTCCGCTGTCGGCTCGCGCTCCAGCACATAGGCATGCAGCTTGGTATGGTCCCCGGCAACTTCCGGGTAAGGGTTTTCGTTCACCAGCCGCTCGAACCATGAGAGATCGCGCACCATGATGCGCGAATAAAAACCCCATTTCTTCTCGAAGGCTGCTTCGATCTGTTTCGTCAGCGCGGCCGCGTCGCCCTTCTTCGCCCGGAACACGGCATTGCCGCTCTGCACATAGGTGGCGACATCGGAAAAGCCGAGATCCTCGAAGAACGACCGCAGCTCCGCCATTTTGACGATGCGGTTGCCGCCGACATTGATGCCGGAAAACAGCGCGACGAAGATTTTTCCTGCCTCCTTGCCGCTCATATGATGAACCCGGCCAATGTCTCGTTGTCGGTGATGTCCTGATACTGGACGCCCTCGGCCTCGAACTTCGCTTTGAGCAGATCGAAATTGCGGCGGTCCTTGGTTTCGATGCCGATCAGCACCGAACCGAAATTGCGCGCCGATTTCTTCAGATATTCGAAACGGGCGATGTCGTCGTCGGGCCCGAGCAGTTCGAGGGAGTCTCGCAGCGCGCCGGGCCGCTGCGGAAAGCGGATGATGAAGTATTTCTTCAGCCCTCGGAGCGGT
>NZ_RZPQ01000587.1:0-3752 GCF_003999135.1 Mesorhizobium sp. M7A.F.Ca.CA.004.06.1.1
CCGCTGCACCATGGACGGGACACCCTTGGCCTCCAGCGTCGAGACCAGCGCTTCGCCCGTGGCAAGCTGGGTAATGGCGGTCATGCAGTCGAAATCGGGATTCGGCCGGAACGTTTCGGCCGCCGTCCTCACCGCCTGCTGCTCACGCGGCGTATAGGCGCGCAGCGCGTGCTGGACGCGATTGCCGAGCTGGGCCAGGACTTTTTCAGGGATATCCAACGGGTTCTGAGTGACGAAATAGACGCCGACGCCCTTCGAGCGGATCAGTCGGACCACTTGTTCGACGCGATCGATCAGCACCTTGGGTGCTTCGTCGAACAGAAGATGCGCCTCGTCGAAAAAGAACACCAGCTTCGGCTTGTCGGGGTCGCCGACTTCCGGCAGCACCTCGAACAGTTCCGACATCAGCCATAGCAGGAAGGTCGCGTAGAGCCGCGGATTCATCATCAGCTTGTCGGCGGCAAGCACGCTGATGGCGCCGCGTCCGTCGCGGGTGGTGCGCATGATATCGGCGATACGCAGTGCCGGTTCGCCGAAGAAATTTGCGGCTCCCTGTTGCTCCAGGACCAGCAGCGTGCGCTGGATCGCCCCGACCGATGGCTTCGTCACGTTGCCGTAGCGCGAGCCGATCTCGTCGGCACGCTCGGCGATGTTGGCCAAGAGCGCCTGCAGGTCCTTCATGTCGAGCAGCAGCAGACCTTCCTCGTCAGCCAGGCGGAAGGCGATGTTCATGATGCCTTCCTGCGCCTCGGTCAGGTTCATCAGGCGCGACAGCAACAACGGCCCCATTTCCGAGACCGTGGCGCGGATCGGATGACCCTGTTCGCCGAACAAGTCCCAGAAGATGACGGGGAATTCCTGGAAGTTATAAGGATCGAGCTTGACCTGTTCGGCCCGCTTGACGAGGAAATCCTGTGCCGTGCCCATCATCGCGATGCCCGACAGATCCCCCTTGATGTCGGCGCAGAACACAGGCACGCCGGCGTTGGAAAATCCTTCGGCCAGGATCTGCAAGGTGACTGTCTTGCCGGTACCGGTGGCGCCCGTCACCAGGCCATGACGATTCCCATATCGTAGCAACAGCTGCTCGGCACGCTGATAGCTGTCGTCGGGCTTGCGGCTGGCGCCGATGAAAATACTGGTGTCGTCAGCCATATGTCCGGTCTCCGCAAACTGATGTGTCTAAAGCCAGTGGCCTTGCCGCAGGTATAGTGAGGCCATTGCACAGCGACAATGCCATTCGTCCAAATCCGGGCCATTCGCCCAAATCGCCCCATTCGTTCAAATCGGGTTTTTGGAGCTTGCGGATTTTGCCGCTGTTTGGCAATCGTCGTCCACGCGGATTGACCTATATCTGATGGATCGAATCCGGTCACTGGAAGCGCATTGCATTGCGATATCGGACCAGGGACCGTAGACTGGACTGCTCCCGGCTGGTGCGGCCGTATGAAACGAGGAGGACGGATGGGCGCCGGAGCCTTGATCCAGGACGTGGAACCCGAAAACATCGAGCGCCAGCGATGGCTCGCATTGGCGGAAAAGGCTTTGGCAGGCGCTTCCTTCGAGGAAAGGCTGGTCTCGCACAGCGACGACAACATCCGTATCGAACCGCTCTACGACCGCAGCACCGCGGCGGAACCGATCGTACGCGCAAACCCGAAATCGCCATGGATCGTCAGCCAGCGAGTCGACGATCCCGACACCAACCGCGCCAAAAGCCAAGCGCTGGAGGATGTGGCACAGGGTGCCACGGGATTGTCGCTGGTCTTCGAGGGGGCGCCGAACGCGTTCGGATACGGCTTGCCGAGAACGGCGGAGGCGTTGGAGGCGGTGCTGGACGGCATTCCGCTCAACCGCATCCAGGTTCGTATCGACGCCCATCCCTGGAGCCGCGCCGTGGCCGACTGGCTGGTCGCTTTCCTGAGCAAGCGGCGGTCGGACCCGGCAAAACTCAACCTCTCCTTCGGCATCGATCCAGCAGCGATCTTCGCGGGAACCGGTCGGCTGCGCATGTCGATCGAGGCGCTGCGGGCCTCCATGCCGCAGTCGCTGGCGCATTTCTTCGCGATGGGCGTTCCGGGCGTGCTGCTGGAAGCTGACGGGCGCGTGTTCCACAATGCCGGCGCCACGGAAGCGCAGGAACTTGGCATCATGCTGGCTTCGGCTGTCTCCTACCTCAGAATGTTCGAGACGGCGCGGCAGCCGCTTGTCTATGCCGCACCTCATATCGGTTTTGCACTCAGCGTCGACCAGGACCAGTTGCTCTCGATAGCCAAGATGCGGGCGCTGCGCAGGCTCTGGGCGCGGGTGCAGGAGGCTTGTTCGATCCCGACATCCACGGCCAGTATCCATGCCGAGACGTCGTTTCGCATGATGACGGCGATGGACCCGGAGACCAACATCCTGCGCACCACCATTGCATGCTTTGCCGCGGCGTGCGGCGGCGCCGATTCGATCTCCATCCTGCCGCACACGATCGCGCACGGTCTGCCGGCGGGTTTTGCCCGTCGTGTTGCCCGCAACACGCAGCTGATCATGGCCAATGAAAGCCATATCGATCATGTCACCGATCCCGCCTATGGTTCCGGCGCTGTGGAAGCGCTGACCGCGGAATTGTGCGAACTGGCCTGGGCGGAGTTGCAGACGATCGAAGCCGAGGGCGGTGTCCTGTCCAGCCTTCAGGACGGACACATCCAGAAGCGCGTTCACGCAGCGGCGGAGCAGCGCAATGCAGCCTACCGCACAGGTGAACGGGCCATCATCGGCACCACGCTCTATCCATCGAAGAACGAACGCCCCGTCGAGACGCTGGCGGCGGAACGGCGACCGGCCTTCACCGAAGGCGTTGCCGTTTGCGAGCCGCTGTTTCCAGTCCGCGTCGACCAATCGATCGGAGCCGGCTCTTGATCCCGGACTTCGGCCAGATCGGCTGGGTCCCGCCACGCCGCACGCCTGTCGAGGTCAAAGGCCAGCGGACCACGCCGGAAGGGCTCATTGCCAAGCATCTGTACAATCAAAGCGACCTCAAGGGGTTGCCGCATCTCGACACCTATCCCGGCCTGCCACCCTTCGTGCGCGGCCCCTACCCGACCATGTATGTCCAGCAGCCCTGGACGATCCGGCAATATGCCGGTTTCTCGACGGCCGAAGATTCCAACGCCTTTTACCGGCGCAACCTTGCCGCCGGCCAGAAGGGGCTGTCGGTCGCCTTCGATCTCGCCACGCATCGCGGCTATGACAGCGACCATCCGCGTGTTGCCGGCGATGTCGGCATGGCGGGCGTCGCCATCGATTCCATCCTCGACATGCGGCAGCTCTTCGACGGCATTCCGCTCGACGAGATGACGGTATCGATGACGATGAACGGCGCGGTGCTGCCGATCATGGCGCTTTACATCGTCGCCGCGGAAGAACAGGGCGTTGCACAGAGGGATCTCGCCGGGACCATTCAGAACGACATTTTGAAGGAGTTCATGGTCCGCAACACCTACATCTATCCGCCAAAGCCTTCGATGCGGATCGTGTCGGACATCTTCTCATACACATCGAAGAACATGCCGAAGTTCAATTCGATATCGATCTCCGGCTATCACATGCAGGAGGCCGGCGCGACGGCCGACCTTGAGCTCGCCTACACGATCGCCGATGGCATCGAATATGCCCGCGCCGGCGTCGCGGCGGGCCTCGACATCGACCGCTTTGCGCCTCGCCTGTCCTTCTTCTGGGCCATCGGCATGAATTTTTTCATGGAA
>NZ_RZPQ01000588.1:0-3734 GCF_003999135.1 Mesorhizobium sp. M7A.F.Ca.CA.004.06.1.1
ACTATTGACATCGTTTTGGCCTTGCGTCAACGGTTCCAAATGTAAACTATTTTGCGATGGCCGTGAGGAGAATGACGGTGAAAAAGCTGGTCCTGCAGATGCAGATATCGGTCGACGGCTTTGTCGGCGCCACCGAGGACCATTCCTGGCAGCTCTGGGAGTGGGGTGACGAGAGCGCCTGGGACGATGCGCTGAAGCAGGACTTCAACGCTGTCTTCGCAGGCGTCGATACCATCCTGCTCAGCCGCAAAATGGCACAGGAGGGCTACCTCACCCATTGGGGCACTGCGGCGAAGAAGTTTCCGCACGATCCGTTCTACGCCTTTGCGCAGCGCATCGTCGACGCCCGCAAGGTGGTGCTCAGCAACAAGCTCAAGCAATCGGCCTGGGAGCCGGCTTGGGAGCGCACCAGTGTGGCCAGCGGCGACCTGCCGCGCGAGGTCAACGCGCTGAAGACGGGCGAGGGTGGCGACATTGCCGTGTTCGGCGGCGCCGGTTTCGCGTCAGCGCTGATCGCGGCCGGGCTGGTCGACGAGTTCCAGCTGTTCGTCAACCCGGCGGTGCTG
This sequence comes from Mesorhizobium sp. M7A.F.Ca.CA.004.06.1.1, assembly GCF_003999135.1. Lineage (NCBI taxonomy): Bacteria > Pseudomonadati > Pseudomonadota > Alphaproteobacteria > Hyphomicrobiales > Phyllobacteriaceae > Mesorhizobium > Mesorhizobium sp. M7A.F.Ca.CA.004.06.1.1. The sequence continues at coordinate 567 of NZ_RZPQ01000588.1, forward strand.
GGGGCGGGCCGCCGGGTTTTTGATCAGGGCGGTTTTAGGAACCTGCGGCTGCTCGGCTCGAAGGCCTATGCCTGCGGCATGGTGGTCAGCCGTTATGCACCGGCGGGGTGAGGGGAACCTCCATCTTCTCCCTGCTCACTTCGCATCGTGGAAAATAATCCCTACCGTGTGGCGCATGCCTGAGCGCAGCCGGCTGACGCCGTGGCGCAGATTGACGCGGTAGTTGCCTTTGGTGCCCTGCACCGGCCGGTTGTGGACGGCGAACACAACGGCGTCGCCCTGCCGCAGCGGCACCACTTCGACTCGGCTCTGCATGCGCGGGCGCTGCTCGGTCAGCGCGAACTCGCCGCCTGTGAAATCCCGGCCCGGTTCGGAGAGCAGGATCGCCACCTGCAGCGGAAAGGCGAGATCGCCATAGAGATCCTGGTGCAGGCAGTTGAAGTCGCCAGGCACATATTGCAGCAGCAGCGGCGTCGGCCGTGTCTGGCCGGCGGCATGGCACTGCTCGAGAAACGCGGCATGCGTCGTGGGATAGCGCATGGCCTGCCCCATGCGCTCGTTCCACCGATTGGCGACCTCGGCCAGCCTGGGATAGAGCGCGCTGCGCAGGCCACCCAGGAGGTCGGGCAAGGGATAGCGGAAATAGCGGTACTCGCCCTTGCCGAAGCCGTGCCTGGCCATATGGATGTGGCTGCGGAAATGCTTCTCCTCGGGATAGAGGTCGGCGATCTGTCGGCACTCTTCGGGCGACAGCAGCTTTTCAATCACCGCGCAGCCGAAGCCGTCCAGTTCGGCGGCAAGGGCGGGCCAGTCGTAATCAGCAACACGTGTCTGAGCAGCTTCAACCGCCGATGCGGCAACCTTGGCATGGGCATTCATATCGTAGCCTCCTTGTAGAGCAGGGCGCGCTTGCGCTCGACGCCCCAGCGGTAGCCCGACAGCGTGCCGGCGGCGCGGACAACACGGTGACAGGGAATGCCCAGCGCGATTGCATTGGCCGCACAGGCCGTCGCCACGGCGCGGGCGCCGTTCGGCTGGCCGATATGCCGGGCGAGCGCGGTGTAGGTGATGGTGCCGCCGCACGGGATGCCTCGGAGCGCCTCCCACACGCGCTGCTGGAATGGCGTGCCGTGGCGCAGGTCGAGCGGCAGGTCGAAGCCGACGCCGGGCATTTCGATGAAGCGCGCGATTGCCGCGAGATCGTCGCGCAGTGCGGCCTCGTCCTTGGCCAGTATCTTGCCTGGGAAGCGGTTGGCGAGATCCTGCTCCAGTGTGTCGGCATCCGAGCCGATCAGGATGGCGCAGACGCCGATATCGCTGCGCGCCGCCAGGATTTTGCCGATGGGGGATTCGCCGATGGCATAGGCGATGGTGCCGAGGGCGGCGACGTTGCAGGCGGCCATCGGCATAGTGGTTTGTATAAGGTTCATTGCCTTCACTCCTTTGTTTGTGGCTGAACCCTAGCCACGGTGTCGGCCGTGTCTCACTCCGGTGCTTGCTTTCAAATTCAAATCTGCCTGAAAGGCGCAAAGGTAGGTGCTCTATGGCGCCCTCCTCTGTCCTACCGGACATCTCCCCCACGGGTGGGGAGATTGGCTGTCACCACCGCCTTCGCCAATCTCCAACGTTGCAGGACGAGAGCCGGCGCCGGAACTGCCAATCTCCCTCCTTGTGGGGGAGATGTCCGGTAGGACAGAGGGGCGCGCCATAGAGTGCTGATTTTGAACCGTCCGCACTTCAGCCAAGCATGCTCATTCGACACGCGTGACCGACACCTCGCCGAGCACGAACACTTCACCGCTCAGCAGGCGCAGCTCGATGTCGCCGGTTGCGGTGTGGTTCCACTCAGCCTTACCCTCATCGACCAGCCCGCCGATGGCGGCCATGACATGGGACTTCGCGCGGTTGCCGGCGGCGGTGGTGCGAGCTGTCCGATTGGTGACGCTGTCATGAGATCTTGCCATCGCGCGCATGCTTGGCCGTCATCTCCGCGCGGATCGGTAGGCGCTGTCAGATTCGCCGGCCTCACGCTCCAGCAGCGCGCGCTTGCGCTCCGCGCCCCAGGCGTAGCCGGACAGGGCGCCATCCCTGCGGGTCACGCGGTGGCAGGGAATGGCGACGGCAAGATTGTTGGCGGCGCAGGCGGCGGCGATGGCGCGGGTCGCCTTCGGTGAGCCGATGCGCCGCGCGATCTCGGCATAGGAAACCGTGCGGCCGGCGGGGATGTCGCGCAAGGCCTGCCAGACGCGCTGCTGGAACGCCGTGCCGCGCACGTCGAGCGGCAAATCGAGACCGAGCGCCGGAACTTCGACGAAACCGACGACGCGGGCGACCAGCGCCTCGTAGTCGTGATCGCCGCCGATTAGCCGTGCCCTGGGGAAACGGTCCTGCAGGTCGCGCACCAGTGCGTCAGGATCGTCGCCGAGCAGGATCGAGGCGACGCCCTTTTGACTGGACGCGACCAGGATGGTGCCGAGCGAGGTCTCGCCGACGGCGAAGCGGATCTCTTCATCGGCGCCGCCGGCGCGATAGCGCGTCGGCGTCATGCCGAGCATGCCAGTGGATTTCTCATAAAAACGTCCGCTCGAATTGAAGCCGGCATCGTAGATCGCCGTCGTCACGCTGGCGCCGTCTTCCAGGCCCTGACGAACCCTGGCTGCGCGGTGCGCGGCGGCATAGTCCTTCGGTGTCAGCCCGGTGGCCGCCTTGAAGATACGATGGAAATAACCGGCGCTGCGGCCGGCGGCATCAGCCAGTTCAGCGAGCGACGGTTCTTCCTGGCTCTGCTCGATCCTGCGGCAAGCAGCGGCGACCATCGCCGCGTTGCCGGCCTCGAGCGACGGGCCATCCGGGTCGCAGCGCCGGCACGGGCGAAAGCCGGTGGCCCTGGCCTGATCGAGCGTGTCGTGCAATTGCACATTTTTCGGATTGGCGCGCCGAGACGGGCAGGAAGGCCGGCAATAGACACCGGTCGTCGCCACCGAATACCAGAATGCGCCGTCGGCCGACTTGTCGCGCGCGACGATTCGCGCCCAGCGCGGATCGTCGGCGGCTTGCAGCGGCGTGGATTTCAGATTCTTGGCCAGGGTGATGAACATGGCCGCATTGAAGCCGCCAAAGGCCGGCCTCGCCACCCGTTTCTTGACAAGGGTCAGGAGGGTGCAAGCC
>NZ_RZPQ01000589.1:0-3733 GCF_003999135.1 Mesorhizobium sp. M7A.F.Ca.CA.004.06.1.1
GGCCAAGAGTGGCCGATTTGAGTTAATCTTTTTGTATTTCCTTCGATGCAGCGAGCCCGTCCGGCCGCTCGTCGGCATCGCCGGTCCGCCGCGAGCGTGACTGCGCCTTGCGCTTCTGCAGATTGGCGCGCAATTGCTCGGCCAGCCGATCCTTGCGGATTGTTGCGCTGTTTTTCGGTGGACCATCCTTTTTCACTGGAATTGCCTTGTCGTCCATCGCCCCGTCCCCGCCGGCGACCCACCAGCTTGCTGTTCAGGGATAGCCAACATTGTGGCACTGCCATGTCATTAAAAGCTATCCGGCAAAGGCTTTCACAGAAGCGTTGCGCTTGGCCTTGCGCTTGCCGGTTCGATATGGCAGAAGCCCCGCCATCAGCGGCTGCGGTAGCTCAGTGGTAGAGCACTCCCTTGGTAAGGGAGAGGTCGAGAGTTCAATCCTCTCTCGCAGCACCAGTTTCCAACATCCTTGTTGCCGCACATTCGTTCTCTGCATTTGCGAGGGCGAGGCGGCTACATGGGAACGGCGCGGCCGTCGTGCTGGCGGACCTCATCAGCCGTGCATTGCTCCAGAAAATGGCTGCCACAGGCAACTCCAGCCGAAACGCGTTCTCGGAAGCGACACGATTCGTTAACCAAGATGCTGTTCATCAACATGACGTGTTGTGGCATGGACGCCTGTCTGCGTCGGTCAAGTCCATGCTTGTCAGGAAGAGGGCTGAAAGGCTCTTCATCTGGGCGGGAACCTGAAATCGCCCGAAACAAAAGAACGTGCAAGGCATGAACGTGAGCGAAAACGTGCAAAACGCCCCCCGTGCTTCCCGTCTTTGGACACTGCCTGCCATCATCGCAGCGTTCCTTTGCCTGTGTGTCACCGGCGCGTTCGCGGAGACGCGTGCTTTGAAGATTCAACATCTCCATACGGGCGAGAAGGCTGAAATCGTCTTCAAGCGCAATGGGCGCTATGATCCGGCGGGATTGAAGAAGATCAATCTCATGCTGCGCGACTGGCGTCGCAACGAACCGACGAAGATGGATCCGCGCCTGCTCGATCTTGTCTGGCAGGCCTATCGCGCCAGCGGCTCGAGAGCCTATATCCACGTGGTCAGCGCCTATCGGTCGCCAGCGACGAACGCCATGCTGCGCAGCCGCTCGAAGGGCGTGGCTCGGGAAAGCCAACACATGGTTGGCCGCGCGATGGACTTCTTCCTGCCGGATGTGCCGCTGAAGAAGCTGCGCGACATCGGCCTCAAGATGCAGGGCGGCGGCGTAGGCTATTACCCGACCTCCGGTTCGCCTTTCATACATATGGATGTCGGCAATGTGCGGCATTGGCCGGGCATCAGCCGCCAGGAACTCGCAAGGGTATTCCCGAACGGCAATACGCTGCATGTGCCGAGCGACGGCAAACCGCTGCCCGGTTATGGGCAGGCGTTTGCCGCCTACAAGTCGCGCAAGGGCGCCGGCACGCCCAACATCGACCTGGCAAGTGCCGACGGCGGCCAACGCAGGCCGGCGCGCGGCCTGCTGGCGACGCTTCTGGGTGGGCGCGGCGCGGACGAGACCGATGATGTCGCCGAAGCGGTGCCGGCGCCACGCAAGCCGGCCAAGTCCGTTGACCCCAGGCCCGCCGGCATCGCAATCGTGCCGCCGCAGGATGCCCAGCGCGCCGACATCCAGATGGCTTCCGTCGATAGGGCCGAAGAATCGCCGATTGGACCGGAGGGGAAGACGCCTGAAGCGATCGTCATGGCCATGGCGCCGGGCTCGGTGCCGCTGCCAGCCTTCGCCCCGCGCAGCGGGTCCACGACCAGCATTCCGACCCCGCAACTCGCGCCGCTTGCAGCAGCCAACGCTTCCACCGCGCGGGCCGAACTGGCCAATCCAACAGCAACCGATGCTGAAATTCCCTCGGGCAAGTCGGCCGGTCCCGCGGGCGGCGCGCCGGACATGGTGGCGTTCAACATCCCGTTGCCGACATGGCGACCGGAAAGCCCGACGCGCCAGCTTGAAGCAGACAAATCCGGCGATGCGGTCGCTGCCTTGCTGGCCTTGAACCACGCCGATGACGGCCACAATGGGTTGGCCGGCCAGCGGGTCTCGGTTGCCCAATCGAAGCCCGAAGATCGCGTCAGGACCAGCCCGAAGGCCGACCGTGTCCAGCCAAATCTCGATCCCGAAGCCACCGCGGTCATCGTGCCGGCAGCGTTGTCCCGGCCGATTGAGACAGGTCGTGGCATCGCCGGCGGAGCTAGCCCTGCGGCGCCCGTCATTGCCGCCAATCTCATCCGCACAGCGCCGGAGCACATCTATCTCGATGGATTCCAGCCGCGAGGACGGACCTCCGATCACCGGCGCTTCACCGGTTCCGCGGTCAAGTTCCTGCCCATCGCCAGCTTCAAATAGACGCCAGCCCTCGTTCGAGCCGACGTGGATGTGTTGCACGACTGGCTTGGCTGCCATGGGATAGCAAGTCATGCCGAACTCTCGATGGCTCTGTAAGAGAAGTTCCAAATTTGACAAACATGTGTGAAATTGTAAGATAATCGTCTTTCCGTCGGCGATGGGCGATGACAATGTCGATCCGCGAAGAACTGGCCAATACGACCGTGGCGTTCACCTCCGCGGAAGAGAAGATCGTCCAGGTCCTGCTCGCTGATTATCCGATGTCGGGGCTGGGCACCGCGACCCGGCTGGCACGGCGCGCTGGCGTCAGTGACCCGAGCGTGACGCGGCTGATGAGCAAGCTTGGCTATGTCGGCTTTGCCGATTTCCAGGCACGCCTGCTCACCGAAGTTGAATCCAGGCTGCATTCGCCGCTTTTGATGATGGAGGCCAAGCGCCCGGGCGGCTCCAGCGAAGGCACCGCACTTGCCTATTTCCATTCGGTTTCCGACAGCCTGGAGCGCACGCGCACGGCAGTGCCGGTGCAGGCCTACACGCGCGCCGTCAACCTGCTGCTGGAGAGCAAGGGGCAGGTCGTGCTGCTGGGCGGCCGGTTCAGCCGGCATATCGCCTCCATGCTGGCCGGCTACCTCCTGCAGTTCCGCTCCGGCGTGCGCGACATCGGTTCGTTGAGCCCCGCCGATTTCGACCTGTTGATCGACCTTGGCAAGCGCGACCTCCTCGTCGTGTTCGACTACCGGCGCTATCAGTCGGACGTGGTGAGCTTTGCCCAGCAGGCCAAGGAGCGCGGCGTCTCCATCCTGCTGTTCACCGATGTCTGGCTGTCGCCGATATCTGACATAGCGGACCTGACCATGGTCGCGGCGATCGACGCCAACTCGCCGTTCGACACGCTGGCAACGGCCGTTGCCCAGATGGAAACCGTGTTCGCCCACGCGCTGGAAGGCCACGGCGCCGGGGTGCGCAAGCGCATCGAGGACATCGAGAAGATCCGCAGTGCCAATGCGGTCACGCTCGATACCGCCCTGTCGTCATCGGCCGACGACGCCGCCAAATCCAAAACCACAAGGAAATAGTGTCGTTGCGCCCAGTGCAGCGATGCAAAGCGCCGCGACGCAGAGAAGGAAGCGACGATGCCCGACAACCAGACCATCATCGATGCCGTGCAGGCTGAGATCGAGACCGATCGCGACTGGTTGATCGGGCTGACCCGCGACATGGTCCGCATCCCTTCGGTCAACCCCAAATTCGAGCCCAATCCGGCGATCAACCGCGAGGCGGATGTCCAGGCGCTGCTCGAACCGATCCTCAAGCAGGACGGGTTCAGGAC
>NZ_RZPQ01000058.1:0-1410 GCF_003999135.1 Mesorhizobium sp. M7A.F.Ca.CA.004.06.1.1
CATCTAGAGCGGCGTTTTCCTCGCGCCCACGACGGTCGGCCACGGCCGGATGCTCGATGGCCTCGGCTATCTCGATCGAAGTCCAACCCGCTGCCATGACTTTAAAGGTCCATTCGGTGACCTTCTGGCTATCGTGTCGCGGTCAGGATATTCGTCCTGTCGCCCGCGGGAATTATGCGCTGCGTCTCAGTCGGTCGGGCCTTTGGGCTTCGTCTCGGAACGTAGCTCCGTTGAGGAGACAACCGGTGAGAGATCACGTCGAGCAGATGCAGGCACTCAGTCAATTCTTGCCGGGCCGATTTTCCTTGGATGCTTCCAAGTCCAGCTGGGCGCGACTGGCGTGAAGCAAGGCCGCGATCAAATTTTGGTCGGCTGACTTTTTGCCGGTGTATAGGCACACAAGCTCGCGGGCCTGGACCGTCGAATCGGATTCCGGGCTCTCCCTGATGGCTGACGTAAGAGCCCGGGAGAGTATGTCGAAATCCAACAACGAAATACCCGGTCGGCTTCCTTTCATGGCCAAATCCATCCTGTTGGTCTGCAGGCAATACTCGAAAGGTCAATGATGACGAGAATCGGCATCACCCCCATTCCTTCACGTGCTCGACTTCAGAAGCTCCCGGGACATCTCGCCGAGCCCGGCGGCGGCGTGGATAACCGCGGTGCAGCGCCACCGCAATTACAAAGGTTAATTCGGCTACGCGCATCGAGGATCAGATGGTTTGGGACCGAGTGTTCGCAAATCACAGCTATAAATCAAATCTTCAGGGTAAGTTGACATGATTGCCCACCGCCGACCGCCTATGGCTTGGATAGATGTTCAGGAGAAAGCAGCGTAAGGCCTATCGACTTGTCAGATCTGATGCCCCCCGATGTGCAGGATGATCCTGCCCTAGCCGCTGAGGTCGACCGGCTTCTGGCGCGCCGTACGCGCGAAATCAGCCTGCGTGGCGAGATCGAACGCCTATTTCGAGTACGTGTCTGGTCGCAAACGGCCAAAATCATCCGCGCGTGGATGATCTGGGTGGCATTTTTGGATGTGCTGACGTTGGCACTGAACGCGGCGTTGCTTCCATGGGTCGTAGCGCAGTCCATGCTCCTGCCCGGCGCCATCATCCCGCCCGTGGCGTTGGCCGTCGTCCTTGTTTGGCGTAAACCGCAGGCGCCTTGGCTCCAAGGAACCTCGCTGATCGCAGGCATGTTCCTTATCTTGTTGTCAGTCGCATTGGTCGGAGCAAGCGCTGGTGGCGAGTTCTACGAACGGCAATTGAACGTCATGTTGTTCGTGGCCATTACAGCCATCATAATCTTCGGGATCCCCCTGGCCTGGACGATGACTATCGCTGCGCTGGCGCTCGGACTTTATCTCATGCTTCAACTGCAGAGCCCGGCCATCGCGCATGGGAGTGC
>NZ_RZPQ01000058.1:1420-15932 GCF_003999135.1 Mesorhizobium sp. M7A.F.Ca.CA.004.06.1.1
TGGGAGTGCAGTGGCTGGGACGCTGTTCTTCGCCAGCGGTATCTTTGCAACGGTGGCCGCGCGGCGCATCATGACAATTCTCGCTCAAAAGACTTTCCTGTTTGAGCTTCGCGACCGACGCAGGGTCGCCGAACTGGCGAAAGCCAATGATCGACTGGTACTCCTGGCGAGGACCGATCCACTCACCGGCATCTCCAACCGTCGCTGGATGACGGAAACACTCGAGCACCTATGGGGAAGTGATAAACGTTGCCTTGCCGGTGCCGCGATGCTGATGTGCGACATTGATAACTTCAAGAAGCTAAACGACCACCTCGGCCATGCGGAGGGAGATCGGTGTTTGGTAAAGGTCGCAACTATCTTGAAGGAAAACGTCAGGCGTGATCGCGATCACGTTGCCCGTTATGGCGGCGAAGAATTCCTCGTGCTCCTGCCCGGGGTGAACGAGGAAGAGGCCGCCGCTGTGGCTGAACGAATGCGTAAGAGCGTCGAGGCTGCCGCTTTGCCCAACCCTGGATCCCGCGTGTCGCGCTGGGTCACTCTGAGCATTGGAGTTGCCGTTCAGACCGCTGAGGCGATCTCGCCGGAGCAGTTACAGCAACGGGCGGATGCCGCACTTTACCTGGCCAAGCAGACCGGCCGCAACAGGGTGCTGCTTCACAGACCGGAGTTATCCGCGCGCAAACATATTCGGCCGGGCAGCCTTGGGGCATAGGCGTGGCCCGAGATCTGCTCTTCTGAATCGCGGGGTTCCCGTGCGTCGATGATAACAGGTTAGTTCAGGGACTTTGGTCCACCGAGACGACCCAAGGGTTCCCCTGTATCTCCACATCGCGCCCGGCAGACCACGATTTTCGAGAATAATCCCCTGAAACGAGTTTCCGGGTTGTTGCGAACACCCATAGCCGATTCCCGCTGCGTGGATGGTCCAGTAGGAGTTCCACCAAGTGGCCTCAGTGATGGGCGATCATCTGGATGATTTGCCGAGTCTTCGCAAATGCCGAGCGCATGGGCTCCGTCGATTTCTGCGCCCTGCGCCCTATGTTGCGCGCGTTTGGCCAGGTGAATGGCGCCATTACGCAGCCTCTGATCTTGCGCAAGGGAATCTTGCAACAGCCCTCATTAGATCGGTTGCAAGTGCTCCATGAAATCTCCATCTAGTTGGGTTGTAGTCAGAACGCGGTCAAACGATGACACGGCAAGAAGTTCTCTCCGTCATTGGATTAGCCGACGATATTACAGTTGCGGAGATCATCGCAACGGGTGCGTCGATCGAGGAATTGAGCGAGGCGTGGGCGTGGGCTTTTGCTGACGACGCGTTAATGGGACAGGGGCGCCCACTTCCGGGAACACGAGGGGCCGCGCTTATTGACTTGCTTAAGCCCGACGAGGACGACCCGGCTGAACCGGGCACCCGTCTGGAATAGATCAGCAATGGAATGTGCAATTCGGCCCTGTCATCCACGGCAGCGTTGCAGGCACTTTCTCAATGAAGCCGACCTTTGGGCCCGGTTCAGTTCAGTCAAAGGGCTTGCGCGTGGCCTTCAGACTTCCCACCATCGTACGAGTAGCATCACAAGGCCGCGCACGCGCTCAGGAGCGGATCGCACCTTGTTCTTGTCCAGGATGTGCTCACCGATGCGCCGAACCTAAGGTCGACTTTGGTCTCGCCGACCGATGCGTCGCAGGTCGCGTGTGCAAAGCTGCAGAACAGCTCCGGCAGCCGCATGTTGAAACGGACCGCCACCTAAAACACACCGCTCATCAGCTTCACAACTCTGGTGCGCCCGGTAGGGGGCCAGGCCAGCAGCACAGATCGCGACGCCCTCTGGCCTGTCAGTCAGGAGTTTGCCACAGCAACGAAAAGCGATTGTCCCTGCCGGTCGATACGGAACAGCATTGGTCTTTTCTGCTGACGGGATTTCGCCCATTCCTCACGGACGTCGGACGGCTGGGTCATGTTTCGGTTGTTGGCCGACACGATAACGTCGCCTGGCCGGATGCCGCTTTCGGCTGCAAGACTGTTGGGAGCGACATCCTGGACGAACACGCCCGTCCTGTCGGCCTGCAGGCCGAGTTGCTGGCGCGCATCGTCCGGAATGGGGCTCAGTGATAGACCAAGGCGCTGGTCTTCTGTCCCCAGGCTTGGAATGGTACCGGTCGGTTCCTCCTGATCCCTGCGCTGATCGACAGTCAGTGACAATTCCTGGTGTGTGCCGCCCCGGTTCATTGTTACGGTCACTTTCGATCCCGGCTTTTGGCTTGCTGCCGCCAGCGTCAGGTCATGGACGCCTTGGATGTCCTTGCCGTTGAACCGGGTGATCACGTCGCCGGCCTGGATTCCCGCTTTCTGCGCCGGGCTGCCAGCCTCGACAGAGGCAACCAGCGCTCCCTTGGCGCCCGGCATTCCGAGCGCCTCGGCGATGGAGGGCGTGATCTCCTGAAGACGCACGCCGATGAAGCCGCGCTCGATGCGGCCAGTGCTGATCAGCTGGTCGACGATAGTCCGAGCGGTACGCGAGGGCACCGCGAACCCAATGCCTATGCTGCCGCCTGACGGCGACACGATTGCCGTGTTGACGCCGATGACTTCGCCGCGCGCGTTGAACAAAGGACCTCCCGAGTTACCTCTGTTGATCGAGGCGTCAGTCTGCAGGAAATCGTCGTAAGGACCGGCCTGGATATCGCGAGAGCGGGCAGAAAGGACGCCGACAGTGACCGTGCCCCCGAGGCCGAAGGGACTGCCGATGGCGATGGTCCAGGCCCCTGGTTGCATCGCGTCCGAATCCCCCCAGGCCGTCGCCGTCATGTTGGGCCGAGGATCGACTTTCAATACCGCGATGTCAGTTGCCGGATCGCGGCCCACCACCCTGGCGGGCGCCGTCTCCTTGTCGGAGAACACGACATGAATCTCAGTTGCGTCGGCGACGACATGGTTATTGGTGACGATGTAGCCTTCGGGACTGATCACAAAGCCGGAGCCGAGTGCTTCCCGCACCTGGGGCTGGATACGCCCTGCCCCGTCGAAGGGATTGAGAAAGCCGTTGAGCGTCGTTTGATCCTGGATGATCTGCTTGGTCGTGATGGCGACAACGGCTGGCAGCTTCTGACGCACAATTGCGCTGAAGTCGTTCGGAATTTCCTGTGCGGTGGCCGGAGCAAGGCCGCCAGTCGAGAGCATCAGGGCTCCTGTGATCAAGCCAATGCACAAGTTCCTGGAGAGGTAAGACATGACTGGTTCTCCTGCCGGATTCGGGTCCTTGATTTTCGTCCGACGCCAGAACTGAGATTCTCGCCGATTGTTTCACCGGCCCGATAAAATGGTTCTAAGGCGTTGACGACGGGGATGTGACCCGTGCCGAGCCATTGAAACCTGCTTGAGACGTTCCAAAATTTCGTCTGGCGGGAATCGCGAGAGCCGCCAAACTCAACCACGCAGGAGATTGTCTGAAGCGGAGGACCATCAATGGAAGCAGCCATTTCGACCCATTTTGCCTCGATTGAACCCGTGGCCCCTGACGTTTTTCTGGACCGCTTGCTGCATCCGGCACGGCATTTCAAACACCCCCACGACGTTTTGGCCGACGTTGCCCTGGACGTTCAGGAGAAGCGCGCCATCCTTTCGTCATGGGCGTCGGATGCCTGCGCGGTAGAATCCGTGCCAGCGCTTCGCATGCTGCCGGGGGCGGGTGAACCGGTCAGCTTCGATGCGATCATGGATGCGTTGCAACAATTGGATCAATCGGAAGAGCTTGCCGGTCCTGATGGCAGTGACAGCGCGGTGGTGGCCGGGTTCGTGCCATTCATCGATCGGATTTAAGCGCCACATAATTGTTCCTGCACCATGGATCCGTCGGCGAGTGACCCCGCCGGCGGGAGGGCGGCATGGGTGCGTCGCCCGGACTGCCGCTGAAAATTTTCCTATTCTTCCTCTTGAAGGTGCAAGTCGCGATTCTAAATTTGATAGTCGCCGGTCGCCCGATGGGGCCGGCAGACCAGGAGGCGGCAAGGCTCTTGGCGCCTCCTATGATCCATGTTGCTCAAAGGAGGATGTGGTTATGAACCTCGATTTTACCCCCCTGTACCGGTCCAGCATCGGCTTCGACCGCATGGTCGACATGCTTGAGAATGCGAGCCGTGTGGCCTCGTTCGACAACTGGCCGCCCTACGATATCGCCAAGGTTGATGATGATGACTATCGCATCACCATGGCGGTCGCCGGTTTCTCGCAGGACCAGCTCACCATCACTTACCAGCCCAACATGCTGGTCGTGAGCGGGTCGCAATCGGGCGATGAGAACGGCCAGTATCTCTACCGCGGCATTAACGGGCGCGCTTTCGAGCGTCGGTTCGAACTGGCCGATCATGTCAAAGTTGCTGGCGCCAGCCTCGAGAACGGGCTGCTGAGCATCAATCTCAAGCGCGAGGTTCCCGAGGAGATGAAACCGCGCAAGGTCGAGATCTCCAGCGGGGCTCGCATGCCGAAGATCGAAGCGCCCAAGGTCGAGACCGAGAAGCTGGCGGCCTGAGCAATCCACTATGAAGGCATCGCTTGAGCCGGGCGTCCGGCCCGGCTCAGAGACCTACGAAAGGAGAAAGACAATGAGCGTACGTGACTTGATCCCATGGGGCCGGGGCAACGGAAACTCGGCGCCCAGTCTCTTCCCTGATGGAGATCGAGACCCCTTCGTCTCCCTCCACCGGGAGGTAAACAGGCTGTTCGATGACGCCTTCCGCAGCTTTGGCGCCAGACTGCCGGCCTTCAGTCCCTCTTTTGCCGCCACTTGGCCCAGCGTGGAGATTTCTGACACGGACAAGGAAGTCCGCGTCACGGCGGAAATACCTGGCCTGGACGAGAGCGACATAGAAGTCCTGCTGGACAACGGGGCGCTCAAGCTTAAAGGCGAGAAGCGTTCCGAGACCGAGGACAAAGACCGGCAGTTCTCCGAGCGCTTCTACGGTCGCTTCGAGCGCCTCATTCCGCTCGGCTACGAGGTCGAGGAAGACAAGGTCAACGCCGCCTTCAAGAACGGGGTGCTGACCGTGACCTTGCCCAAGACCGAGCGGGCGCAGGCGAAGGCCAAGCGGATCGCAATCAACGGCAAGAACTGACGCACGGCAGTATGAGCAGCGGCCGTAACGGCCGCTGCTCATACCACCCTTCATTATGGGAGGGACAGACAATGGAGACAGTTCAAAGCAGCGACATCAGAAACCCAACCAAGACCTCCGGCCGGCCGGACAATGACAATCGGCCTCGTCTCGACGAGCCGGCTTTGTCAATGGGGCGGTCAGTGTTTCCGGATGGCGTGACGGCACGGATCTACCAGCCATGCCGCTCGGCCACGACCTCAGCAAAGCCCCGCAAGGACTGGCGATTGATTTTCGAACCTCGCACAGCCCCGTTCATCGAGCCGCTGATGGGCTATACGGGCGGCCGGGACACCCTGACCCAGGTTCAACTGGATTTTCCGACGCTTGAGGCGGCGATCCGTTATGCGGAGCGCCAAGGCCTCAACCACGTGGTGCAGGCTCCATCTTCTGGCTGCCAGGCCAAGGTCAGCAACAGGCAAGCATCGGAGCAGAGGCACGTCTTTTCCGACGTGGTTTGGCAACGGCTGCAATTGGCATGGCTTCAGGCAAGCCACAACTATGGCGCTGGTGCAAAGGCAGCGCACATACAGACGGCGCTTTCCGAGCCCGAGACATTCTACGCCTCTCCGATGGAGGTCGTGGATGACCCGGTACTCGCACTCGACGAGAAACTTGCCGTGCTCAAGAACTGGGCCTGGAACGAGTACCTGATCGACCTGGCCACCGCAGAAGGCATGCCGGAAAATGCACGTCCGACGCGACGGGACGAGGTTGAACTCGCTCTGCTGGCCTTGGAGGGCCGCACCCAGAGATTCCAGACTCGGCTCAGCCCGGTATGCTCCCGGATAGCCGCATGACTGGAGGCAAGAATGGACCCACTGATCGACTTCGACGCCCAACGTACGATCCCGAACCCCTTCGCGCTTGCGGTCGCGGCAGCGGGCCGGGCGCGCGGCGCAGCGCCCCGGTTGGCGGCCAGCCCGAAGAGCCGGCCGCATCTCGCATTGAGTGAGATCGCCGGCAATGCGTTCGAACCTCGGGAGATCGAATCCTTCCTCCTGACTGAGCCGATCTCGCCGAAGGGCTGCGTCCGTTTCAAATCGGGACCCAAGAAGCTTTGCGGCATCGGGCCGAACAGGCCCGCTGCCGCACCCGCCCTCGACTCAAGGGCGGTACATTGACGTACTGAAACGCAGGAAAGGAGAATGATCGATGTTGAAGAATCTCACTTCCGACAGCAGCAGGCCGGCGCTCGATGTCGTAAATATCCTTGCCGGCATCGCGCTGGCGCTCTCGCCCTGGCTCCTTGGCTATGCTGCCGATGCTGTTGCCGTCTGGCACGCCTTCATCGCGGGCGTAATCACCGTTCTGATCGCGGCGCGCGCGTTGGTGGCGTTCCACAAATTTGAAGAATGGGCGAACCTTGTCGTCGGCCTGTGGATTGTGGCCGCACCTTGGGTGCTTGGCTTTGCCGGCCTGGCGGCAGCAATGTGGTCGCACGTCATCGCTGGCGTTGTGGTTGCGGCCCTGGCAGCAGCCAGCCTTTGGCTCGCGAACAACCGACCGCTTTCTGCAGCCTGATCATAGCCGCTGGCGGGTCCGGATCTTCCGGGCCCGCTCTTTTTTTACGCGCGAGACCACAATCGATGCTGATGCCGTTCCGGTTCGGCGATCTATCCCGCGTTTGTGTGAAGTGGCCGCCATGGACATGAGTAACAGGAAACACAGTTCAACCTCTGGTACTGGATCGGCCCTTCGCGGGGCTGCTGCACTCCAGTACATCTTGACGCGAATTCCCATAGCCGGTTCGAGGCCGCCCTGCTACGCGAGGGCAAGATCGCCGACGTGCAGGTTGGTGGCTCGAAGCCCTCGCGGACTGAACCGACGCGCGGCAGCGGGATGGGGTGCACGGCGACACGATTGCCAAGAGGCTGCTGGGCTCGGCCGGCCACTTCTCTCTTGAACTGAAAAGAGGCATTTCCAATATCCTCTCTGTGCCGAGAAGGCGTCACGCGGACCGGCATGCTTTTGCCGAGGAAAATCCTGCGTCACCCGAAGAGGCACAAGCGTCGCTTTAGGCTGGAAGGGAGGTCACGATGGAAAGCGCTACGTTCAAACAGCCGATTTTTGTACGAGATGACAGTCTCGTCCTCAGAAAAATCGGTTGCGTCATGGATGCCATAGAATTTCTGGAAGAATGGCCGGTCGAAAGGCGCGGCCTTCTCCACGGGGCGGCGTGTGATACATGCTACTCGGCATATGATGGTCGCAAGTCTGTCGAGGCCGCGCACAAGACGTTTGTGACCTGGGCACGCAGGGTGGGTGTGATCGAAGACATTCCCGTGGCGCCGCCTTGGATGACAGGGCCGAAGATTGGCGGTGCAGACGAACTTATAGAAAGTGACCGTTAAACGCCCTGCGGCGGCAATCATGCGTTGACTTCGGCGCTATCGAAAGCCTAAGTCCCGGCTCCGCCCTCACGTCCAAGGCATTTTAACCCACCGAGGTTTCTAAATGGGCGAAAAATACACCAAAGCGCGTGAGCACTTTTTTGCGGCCGTTCGCGCGTTAGCGGCCTCTTCCGACAGCATTCAAACGCGGCTGATAGACGCCAACGTAAATATTTTGAACGTCACGATCGATGAATTCGACGGCGACCGAGAGCTCAAATTCAAGTTTGCGAAATTGTTAGACCTTCTGGCCGTCGATCAGGACGATATGGAGACTGTCGCTCTTGAGACCGCCGCGCATATGACTGATTTTGAAGCGACTAAGGTCGCGGATCTGATTTGCGATTTTTACTATGAGATCACCTAGCTCCGCGCGAGTTCACCCGCCGCGCGGCATGCGCCAGATGCCTGACTGACAGGCCGTGACCAGCGATCCCACGCGGCCGCTGCCGTACTGGTGCCACCCGAAGCCAAGCCCATGAGCTCCAGCGGGTACCCTCGGCGCTGGCTGCCTTCACTCCTGCATCATCCTTTAGCTTGCCGACAGGAATAGTTAGTGGGGAGCGACAAAGAGATGGCCGGTCGCGCGTGATGGCGCGGCTCGGCCTGAGAAGTAATTGGATCGGGCGGCCGAAGGACATCCCCCCTGCCATCGCTTTCGGCCGCAAGCGACTTCTCGGCGCCCGCAAACTGCCTGCGCTTGTCGGCCAGTTCAGCAGTGAATGCGAAGCTTTTGCCACCACGAGATTGGTAGATCCCATGCTCAAGTGCAGAGACCAGCTTTGCAATAGCGAAAGCCCGGCATCCTGGCGAACAACGGCACCCTTCAATCACGGCCGGGTAGGTTGAGCTCTATCCAGGCTGGCGCATGATCACTCGGTTTTTCCCAGCCGCGCAAATCAGCGTCCACGCCGGCATCACGTAATCTGGACGAAAGTGACGGGCTGACGAGGAGATGGTCCATGCGCAGGCCGGAGCTCCTGTCGAAACCGCCACGATACGAAAAGTTCCAATACGTATAGATGCCCTTCTCCGGATGGATACGGCGGACAGCATCGATCCAGCCATAACCAAGCATTTCGGCGTAAGCTTGCCGGCTCTCCGGAAAGTAGACCGCATCGCCTAGCCAACGTCCTGGCACCGCGGCATCGATCGGCGTTGGCACGACATTATAGTCGCCGCACAGAACGCTCGGGGAGCCTTCCCTGAGCAGTACCTGGCTGTAGCTGATCAGACGATCGAACCATCGGAGCTTGTAGTCGAATTTCGGGCCAGGCGCTGGATTGCCGTTGGGCAGGTACAGACAGCCGATCACGATCCCATCCACCTCCGCCTCGATATACCGGCTGTGAGTATCGTCAGGATCACCCGGGAGGCCACGCCGACGCTCCAGCGGCTCTTTCCCTCGGGCGAGTACAGCTACACCGTTATAAGACTTCTGCCCATGCCAGACGGCACCGTAACCGGCGTTCCTGATGGCTTCGGCGGGAAATTTCTCATCCGAGGTCTTCAACTCCTGAAGGCAGACGATGTCATAGTTGGTCTGACCTAGCCATCTGATGAGCACCGGCAGGCGACCGTTCACGCCATTCAAATTGAAGGTCGCGATGCGTGTCATTGCATTATGCCGGCGGCGGGGTTGTCAGTCTTGCAGGCAGCCTCGCCAATAACCGCCGCTCCTTTTCTATACCGGCGCAAATCTCGCGCCTGGGCTGGCGACCGATGTGTCTCGATGCCATGTTTTACCTCCTGCGCCCTCCCCTCTTCTGGCACGCGACCGATCCTTTGGGGAGGCTCGCCCGCAGCCGCTCTCTCGTTCGATTTAGACGGTGTTGTCCTCTCAGCTCCTTAACCGCGGTACGGGGGGAAAGTTTCACTACAGCTTTGGCATTTCGCGTGGGTTCAGGGGTCCGGAGGCTTGCTAGGCAGATGAACTTTTAGGGCCGTCACTGCGTTGCCTGCGACAAAACGCGAACGATGCATTGTGATGGATTACAACCCACGTCCCGGGCCGCAGAAGCAGGAGGCAAGTGGCGCCGAAGCCCGCTTTTCCTTCGATCGAATGGCGGTCGAGCGGTTTCAGCAGGCTTTTCCGCGCGCGAGATGGAGTGACGAGCGCAAGAGCTGGTTCGTGCCCGGCACAACGGCAGCCCGGCGGATTGACCGGTGGCTAGCGCAAGAGGCAGCGCTACGACGCCCGACGACGACAGCAAGGGACGAGATGCCTTCGCCTTCGATCCAATATCGAGCCAATATCTGGACATCGCGGACGACCTGCGCATTCGTACGCCCTACTCGAGGACAGTGCTTGAAGAGTTGCGTGCCGTCCCGTGGTCGAGTTGGGACGACGAATTGCGGGCCTGGAGAGTTCCATTTCGCTCATATGACGAGCTCCGGCGCCGGTGGCCAAGCATCGAAAAAGCTGCTCGCCATGCCGAGCCGGAGGAAAGAAAACGGCGACGTGTGGACGCCAGAAATACTGAAGGCTACAGAGCCTCGCGCCAACTGGCTGCTGAACGCCGGCGTCACCGCTACCCGTTGCCAACTCACGATCAACCTCACCTGGGTCGCGCTGTCGCAACCGAGCTCTACGGGGTCGTCGTCTTCACCGACATTTCCGGTGAAGTGGTCGCGCCATCAGACGC
Source organism: Mesorhizobium sp. M7A.F.Ca.CA.004.06.1.1 (assembly GCF_003999135.1). Lineage (NCBI taxonomy): Bacteria > Pseudomonadati > Pseudomonadota > Alphaproteobacteria > Hyphomicrobiales > Phyllobacteriaceae > Mesorhizobium > Mesorhizobium sp. M7A.F.Ca.CA.004.06.1.1. The sequence goes on from NZ_RZPQ01000058.1 coordinate 11,610, forward strand.
AACTTCCCTTTATCCTCACGCAATGGCTTCGAACGGCGAATTCGTTTGGGGCAGATGGCGCTCCGCTACACTGGGCGAACTTGTAAGGACATGGCCCGCAAGGGTGGCCGCTGGCCCGACCGAACGCCTGAGGGGTTGGTGGTGGCCAACACTTGCCGAGCTTAGAGTTGCCCGTCGAAAAGCCCGCAGTCGAGAGCGTATTGGGCGAAGTCGCAGCCGGCAGATGTGACGCTCGCATCCGGCCGTGCGGCTGGCACGAAGGTCGCTAATCGGGCTCTCCGTCGAGCGGACCTCAGGCACGTTTACGGCAGCACGAGGTCGTAGCGTTGAATGATGGGCGTGTGTTTCGGCAGAGAATTCAGCCCCCCGCTCAAGCGTCAGCTTCGCCAGTTTCACTCCGGCCGAGCTATTCCCGAAGGAACGGGGCGCCATGAAAGCCGTTGGATGCTTTTCAGCGAGAAGTCGTCATGCACCTCTTCCAAATCCTGCTTCCGCGCGCGGACAATGACGGCCGGCCATTTGAGCGGGAAGCTTTCGATCGGGTCAAGGAAGAGCTGGCTGCCCGGTTCGATGGCGTGACTGCCTACCTTCAGGCGCCAGCGGAGGGGTTGTGGCAAAAGGGTGCCGACTCCGCCATCGACGAAATTGTCATCTTCGAGGTCATGGCGGAAGAAGTCGACTTGTCCGATTGGTGCGCCCGCCGCTCCGAACTGGAGCGCCGTTTCCGGCAAGACAGGGTAATCATCCGTTACATGCCGATGGCATTGGTCTAGCGCGACACCGTCGTCGCGTTCGCGATCCTCGTGTTCAGCGAGATATTTTGAACGATGAAGAGTGTCCAGGTGGGAAAAGCGCCCCGCCCGGTTGAAATGTTGGTGTTCATGACCGGACCGGGAGTTTCAGTCTGCGCCGCTGTGGGATTGTGCGTGTGATCTCTTGGACCAATCTGAGGCGGTTCCGGTCCGGGCCGACAAAGGACGGATAGCGGGACCATTGAGAACGGCTCCATCCGGCGCGAACTGGGAGCCATGGCAGGGGCAGTCCCAGCACTGCTCGGTCGAATTCCAATGGACGATGCAGCCGAGATGCGTGCAACTGGCGGAATGCATGTGCGTTCCACCGTTTTGGTCACGGCACACGGCGAGTTTGCTCAAACCGTCGCGGAGAATACCGCCCTGACCGGGTTCCAGATCGGCGGCTGATTTGATCTCGCCGGGCAACAGATACTCCGCGAAATTCTTCAACGCCGTCAGGTTCTCGCTAACGTAGTTCACCAATGCCAAGGGAGGCTTGCGATCGGGGGCATAAACCTCCTCCCACACACTGGATCCACCGACGACAAGGTCCCGGATGAGCAGGCCAGCCAACGCTCCGTGGGTGATTCCTTGTCCTGAATCCCCGGTAGCGATAAAGACGTTCTTGCTGCCAGGATTACGGCCGATGAAGCCGCAATAATCGATCGTGTCGAGAACCTGGCCAGACCAACGCGCTGCTTCCTGGCCCAGTTCCGGAACAAGGGCCCGGATCCAGGCGTCCAATGCATCGAAACGCGCCGAGCCGTCATCGGCTTCACCAGATTTATGATCACGACCGCCCGCAATTAGATAGTCGATGTCACCCTCCCCAGGTTGGAGACGAACGTAGTAATAGGGATCGTCCATATCCCAATAGAGCGCGTCCGGAAGAGTTGCTTTGGGCAGCTCGAATGCCATCGCATAGGTCCGATAGGGCGCCATCTTGCTGTGGATCGCCACCACCGTATTGACCGGCGAGTTTGTGGCAAACACGGCGTTGTCGGCGGTGATGGTTGCGCCCCCTTCCACGCGAAGGCGGATCTGTTCACCCTCCTCGATCTCGGTCACGGCACTTTCGGCAAAAGCCTTGCCTCCGCGCTCCCCGAAATCGTCAAGCAGGGCACGAAGATATTTCAGTGGGTGAAACGTGGCCTGATCGGGATAGCGTAGCACCGGCGCCGCTTCATGGCCTTTCAGCGGAACGCCGCGGCCGTGTTCCGCGACTGCGCCGACCTTGCCGGCCGCTTCATACTCTTCATCACATTGCTTGGTGGCTTCTTTTTCGTCCATCCAGGCTGCGGGAAAAAGAAATCCGTCGAGCCGACGAAAGTCGCAGTCTATTTCAAGATCGCTGACGTGTTCCTCGATCCGGTCGACAGCGGCTTGCTGGCTCTCTTGAAAACCTCGAGCGAGATCCTCGCCGCGGATTTTGACGAGTTCGCTTAGGCCGTCGTCGCAGATCGGGGCCAAGTGGGCGGTCGTGCGGCAAGTCATCCCACCGAGCAGCCGCCCCCTGTCGACCAGCACCACTGACTGTCCCGCCAGCGCAAGTTCGTAGGCAATAGAAACGCCGGCCATGCCAGCCCCCACCACCGCCACGTCGCATAGCACATCCTGTTCCAGTTGCGGGGCCGAGGGCAACTCCGTGTCCTTCATCCAAAGAGATTTCGTGGCTTCGTCACTGACGTTCATCGCTGCCTCCAACCTGGCTGCGCGTCTAACGGTCGGAACTGCATTTTGATCCGAAATGCGCAGACGAATCCAAATTGTTTGCTCCCTTGCGCGGAAATGGGACTACCAAGGGGTAGACCGTCGCAGATCGTGATTGACCGCGGGGCACTTCAGGAGATCATCAAGGGTGAAGGCGACTGGAACCGCGCGCGCCTCTCCACGCTCTGGGGTAAGGAAAAACGGAACAAGTTATTGACCTTCTGGACCGGGAGCGGCTCTTTGCCGAGACCAGCAACTAGGTCACCAAGAATTCATACACTGCATCAAGGCAAGCGGCGCAGAAGACCCTCACGGGAGATGGTGGCGACGGGTTTGGAATTCCACAGGCTCCTGCTCGACCTTGAATCTGCTTTGCAGGACGCTGGCTTTCTCGTCGTAGGAGTGCCGAGTGCCGAAGCCGCCGTAAAGGCGTTTGATGAGGGTCCAAACAAGTTCGCCGGCCTCCTTACGGACATCCGTCTCGGCTCTCGAGAATCTGGGTGGGAAGTAGCCGGGCACGTCAGGCGAGCCAACCCAACCCTACCTGTGGTCTACATCAGCGGCGATGGTGCGTTTTCCTGGGGGTCTGAAGGCGTCCCAGACAGCGTGATGATTGTCAAGCCGTTCTTCCCCCCCGCAGATCATTACGGCGCTGTGCACACTGCTCAATCAGCAACACCCAACAGTGCGCCGAACGGAGGCGAGCCCTCTCAGTAGAGCAAGTCGGCGTACTGAAACGCGAACACTGTCCCGCTGGTCTCATCGGTCACCTCAAGGAAGTAGTCCCCCGTCCGGTGAAGTGTCAAAGGTCGACCAGTTGCGCCTTCGGCTGCACGGAAAGAGGTCGGCGCTTCTGCGCGATACTCGGCTATCACCCGCCCCGCAAGAAGCTCCCGTATTTGATACGCCACGGCGAGCCCCAAGGGTCCGAATCATCCATTAGAGAAATCTAACATTTCCCTTTTGGCGAGGCGGGGTGTACTTTAGTTACCGCGGGGTGATCCTAGGGACCTACACTGCCCGCTGCCGAGAGGCGGCGGGCTTTTTTGATAGCCAGGAACCGAATGGCGCAAGTTGGATGCCATCAGCATTCCATCCGTGGAGGCATTGGGGCGCGGACTTTCAGATTACGCGATGGTGGAGTGGATGCGGTAGCCCGCCTGAGCCAGTCGCGTCCGAGTGATGCCCCCATCTCTCGTCCGCACCGCATCCAAAAATCTTGTAGCATCCTTGGCGCAGTCCGCATCGAGCCAAGCAACGTTTCATTATTGACAAAGATCGGGCCGTGACAAAAAGGAAACTCGTTGGGGCAGCACCCGTCCCCCAAATGGCCTGCCTCTCCAGGAGCCCGCTGCCGAAAGGTGGCGGGCTTTTTTGTGCGCTAGTCCTGATATGACGAGGCAGGTTCGAAAGCGGCAGCGTCCCCCCGCTGCCTGTCGAGGCCCCCAAGCCTCGGCCGGGTCCGCCTCGGCGCCCCAGTAGGGGCCGACCCACTGAAGTTCAAGTTCGGAGATCAAGGGAACCTGCTTCTGAAATCGAAGTTCAGTCCATAGCTTGGTTTACAGCCGAGCAGTCTCGAGGCAGGGCCCGTCATTGCTGATCGGTGGCGGTCCTTTGCCGTGCGCAGATGGTTGTTCGGGCAGGCACGCGTGTAGCACCGACGAACCTCCAATGCAGAAGCGCAAAGGTCTGACCCGTGAAACAACACAGCCTTTTCGACATTTGGAATGTGACCGTCGATCATCGTCCCTTCATCGTCGGTTGGTTGATTACCCGCCACGGCTCGCTTGGCGTGGCGGGTACTCTTCTGTGGAGGGGG